>CANHBC010000033.1 GCA_947458835.1 Betaproteobacteria bacterium
GCAGCCCCGGTCGCACCCACGGAACCGGGCGCGGCGGCGGGCAGGCCCTCCTCCGGCGCAGGCTCATCCGCTGTCTCCTGCCGCTCGTGGGCCGGCTCCCCGTCCGCGGGCCCGTCACCGGCCGACGCCTCGTTGTCACCAGCCGCGGCCGCGTCGTCACCGAGCGGCGGCGCCTCGAGCAGTGGCTGCCCGCTGGCGTCGGCTGACGCGCCCGGCACGTCCAGCGGCAACTGCGGGGCCGCCTCGACCAACGACCCGAGGTCTTCCAGCGGAGGCAGGTCCCCGAGCGAGGTCAGGTTCAGATCATCGAGGAACTGGCTGGTGGTGGCGTAGAGCGCCGGCCTCCCGGGCACTTCCTTGAAACCCACCGCCTCGACCCATCCACGCTGCTCGAGCGTCTTCACGAGGGCACCGGACACGGTGACGCCTCGGATCGACTCGATGTCGCCTCGAGTGACCGGCTGGCGATAGGCGATGATCGCCAGCGTCTCCATCACCGCACGCGAGTAGCGCGGCGGCTTGTCCGGGCGTAACCGATCGAGGTACTGCTGCAGGTCGGGCCGCGCCCGGAAGCGCCAGCCGCTGGAGACATGGGTCAGTTCGACCCCACGTCCCTCCCAGTCGGCGCGCAGCGTCTCGAGTACGCGGCGAAGCGCGTCGGCACCGAGTTCATCGTTGAAGAGACGGCGAAGTTCCATCACCGACAGCGGGGCGTCGGCCACCAGCAGCGCCGTCTCCAGTACCCGCTTGACCAGTTCGAGATCGATACCGACGTCGACACCTTCACGTGCGACGGGCACCGGCGCCGAGGCGGCGCCCGCGGGGGACTCCGGGCCTTCAGCGTCGGTCGCGTACGCGCCGTCCGGGCTCGTCGGCGCGCCTGGCGCTCCTCCCGCCTCCATCTCCGTCGGCGCAGCGCCAACCGCGACATCGGAGGCCTCGGTGGAGGCTGGATCGCCTTCGACCGAGGGCGCCTTGTCGACGGGCGCGCCGCCCCCGTCCGCAGGCGTCCCGAGGGCCTCGGTGGACGCCTCGGCCGCCGCAGGCGCGTCCGCCACCCCGGCCGTGCCCGGCTCTGCAGGCAGCGACTCCGTCAAGGGCTGATCCGGCGCGGCGGCGCTGGTCCCGCCTCCGGTGGGGTTCACTTCGGTGTCGGTCATCTGGTCTGGTTCAGGTTTCGGGAGAGCCGATCGCGGCGACGGGCTCCTCGCCCTCCGGATCGTTGCCTGCGAGGCGGACATGGATCGGCGCAAACGGCGCCTGCTGCGTGATCTGGATCATCGATTCGCGACATAGCTCGAGCAGGGCCAGCAAGTTGACCACGATGACTGGAACCCCCGCCCCGGGATCGAACAGGCTGAAGAACTCGACGTACCGGTGGTCGCGCAACCGGCGAAGGATGCGCGTCATGTGCTCGCGCACCGAGAGTTCCTCGCGCGTGACCCGGTGCTGCCGGTTGAGTCGTGCACGCGCCAGTAGCCGCAGCCACACGGCCTTCAGGTCTTCCGGATCGACCCGCGGCGGCAGTTGCAGGTCGAGCCGCTCGAAGAGTACATGCGCCACTTCGAAGTCGCGCCCGGCCTGTGGCATCACCGCGAGCTGCTGCGCGGCCAGCTTGATCTGTTCGTACTCGAGCAGACGCCGCGCGAGCTCGGCGCGGGGGTCTTCCTCGTCGGCGGAGGCAGTGGGCGGCCGCGGCAGCAGCATCCGCGACTTGATCTCGATCAGCAGCGCGGCCATCAGCAGGTATTCGGCGGCCAGTTCCAGCCGGTTGTCCTGCATCACCTCGATGTACTCAAGGTACTGGCGCGTGAGCTGCGCCATCGGGATGTCGAGCACGTCGAGGTTCTGCTTGCGGATCAGATAAAGCAGCAGGTCGAGCGGACCCTCGAAGCTCTCCAGGATGATCTGCAGCGCATCGGGCGGGATGTAGAGGTCCTGGGGCACCGACAGCAGCGGCTCCCCGTGGATGCGTGCGACACCGGCCACCACCTCGGCCACCGGGGCGGCGTCGATCGCGGCGGGCACCGGCTCGACGGCCACGCCCCGCTGAACCGCGGGAGCATCAGGCATTTCGGTCGAGGCTTCCGCGGGCTGGGGGATGGTCATCATGGCACGGCGCAGTTTACCGCAGCCTGACCGGCAGGGCCCGCCCCGGGCCGGGTCAGTCGTAGTCGAGCCCCATCGCCTCGCGCACGTCGCGCATCGTCTCCGCCGCCAGCGCGCGTGCCTTCTCGCAACCGTCAGCGACGATGCTCCGCAGCAGAGACGGATCTTCCTGGTAGGGACGGGCCCGCTCACGCATCGGAGCCTGCTCCTCGAGTACCCGGTCGATCACGGGCTGCTTGCACTCGAGGCAGCCGATGCCCGCGCTGCGGCACCCGGCCTCGGCCCACTGGCGCACCGGCTCGGACGAATACACCTGGTGGAACGTCCACACCGGGCAGCGCGACGGTTCCCCGGGATCGGTCCGACGAACCCTCGCCGGGTCGGTGGGCATCGTGCGGATCTTCTTCACGACGCTGTCCTCGTCCTCGCGCAGCGAGATCGTGTTGTTGTAGGACTTCGACATCTTTTGCCCGTCGAGCCCGGGCATCCGCGAAGCCTCGGTGAGCAGTGCATTCGGCTCGGCCAGGATCACCTTGCCGCCGCCCTCGAGGTAGCCGAACAGCCGCTCCCGATCGGACAGGTTCAGGTTCTGCACCTCCTCGAGCAGTGCCCGCGCCGATTCCAGGGCCTGGTCGTCGCCGTGCTCGAGGTACCGGGCGCGCAGGTCTCGGTAGAGCCGGGCCCGCTTGCTGCCCAGGCGCTTGATCGCCGCCTCGGCCTTGTCCTCGAAGCCGGGCTCGCGGCCGAAGATGTGATTGAAACGCCGCGCGATCTCGCGCGTGAACTCGATGTGCGGAACCTGGTCTTCGCCCACCGGCACCTGGTTGGCACGGTAGATCAGGATGTCGGCCGCCTGCAGCAGCGGGTAGCCGAGGAATCCGTAGGTCGACAGGTCCTTCTCCGCGAGCTTTTCCTGCTGGTCCTTGTAGGTCGGCACCCGCTCCAGCCAGCCGAGCGGCGTGATCATCGAGAGCAGCAGATGCAGTTCGGCGTGTTCGGGCACCTTCGACTGCAGGAAGATGGTGGCATGGGCCGGGTCGACGCCGCCGGCCAGCCAGTCAATCACCATTTCCCAGGCATTCTGCTCGATGACCTGCGGCGTATCGTAGTGCGTCGTCAGCGCATGCCAGTCGGCCACGAAGAAGAGGCATTCGTGCTCGTGCTGCAGGCGGACCCAGTTCTTAAGCACGCCATGGTAGTGGCCCAGGTGGAGGGCGCCCGTCGGCCGCATACCCGACAGCACGCGATCGGCATACATCGTGTTCGACTCCATTCGTGGCGGCCGCCGGAAGGGCTTCCGCAAGCCGGCAAGTATAAGCAACCCGGAGCCTCGCCACCGGGCGCGATGGCTCAGCGCGTGCCGAGAATGGCCGGGCTGCCCCGTCCGAGGCGGGTGACCTCTGGCGGGTCGCGGGTCAGGTCGACCACCGTCGTCATCTCGATCCCGCAGGATCCCGCGTCCAGCACCAGGTCCAGGTCGCGCTCCAGCCGCTCGCGGATCTGTGCGCCGTCGTTGACCGGCAGGTCGTCGCCGGGCAGCAGCAGGGTCGAGCTCAGCAGGGGCTCACCGAGCTCCTGCAGTAGCGCGGCGACGATGCGATGGTCTGGTACGCGCAGCCCGATCGTCGATCGCTTCGGGTGCATCATCCGCCGTGGAACCTCGCGCGAAGCCTCGAGGATGAACGTGTAGCTGCCGGGCGTGGCGGCCTTGAGCAGCCGGAACTGCCGGTTGTCGACCCGGGCGTAGCGGCCGAGCTCCGCCAGGTCCTTGCAGACCAGCGTGAAATGGTGGCTCGGTTCGAGCTGGCGCAGGCGGCGGATGCGCTCGGCTGCCTCCTTGTTGCCAAGCTGGCAGCCCAGGGCATAGCAGGAATCGGTCGGATAGGCGATCAGCCCGCCGCCGCGCACGATCGCAGCCGCCTGGCGCAGCAGGCGCACCTGCGGGTTCTCGGGGTGGATCACGAAGTATTGCGACATGGTGGAAGCTGGCGGTGGCTGGACACGCAGGGCGCGCACCTGCGACGGCGGACGACCCGGCGTGCGCCCGGGCAGGCCGGGGGCACCACGCCAGGTCCCGGTCGCGCGGCGCGGCGCACAGGGGGTGCTTGCGCAAATGCCGCGACCGTAGCACGCTCCGCCGACACACGGTACATCGCCCCCGGGCAGCGCAGCTGCCCGGCCCGACAGAACGCCCCGGGCGCCCTGCCCGACCGCCAAAGGAGGTGAACCATGTACAAGCACATCCTGTTTCCAACCGACGGATCCGAGCGTGCCATCCATGCGCTGAAGCATGCCATCGGGCTTGCAAAGGCCGTCGGCGCGAAGATCACGGCCCTGCACGTCGTGCCGGAGTACTACCCTCCGGTCTACGAGGATTCCGGGCCGTTCGATCCGGAGATCGAGGCGCGATTCGAACGCGAGGCGGTCAGCCGCGCGAGCCGTTTCCTGGCGCAGATCACCGAAGCCGCGGAGGCGGCGGGTGTGCCTTCGGCACCGCTGCATGTGACCAGCAACCACACGGCCGACACCATCATCAAGGTAGCCGACGAACAGGGTTGCGACCTCGTGGTCATGTCCTCGCGTGGACGCAGCGGTCTCGCCAGCCTGCTGGGCAGCGAAACCAAGAAGGTACTCGCGCACACGCGCATCCCTGTGCTGGTCTGCAAGTAGCCGGGGCGTTCAGCCCGGCAAGCCGAAATCGCACGCTGTCCAGCACGAACGCCCCTCTCAGTCGACCCACCCGCGCCGACCGGGCGCAGACGGGTCGACGGCGCGACTGCTACTTCTGCAGTGAGTCGCGGATCTGCCTCAGCAGCACCACCTCTTCCGGGTCGGCCGCTGGCGGTGGCGGCGGGACGTCGGCCTTGAGCCGGTTGATCCACTTGACCAGCACGAAGATGATGAAGGCCAGGATCAGGAAGTTGATCAGGATCGTGATGAAGCTGCCATAGGCGAACACCGGGATGCCAGCCCTCCTGAGGTCGGAGAGGTTCATGGCAACCTCGGGTGGTACGGCCTTCAGCGGGAGGAAGAAACTGGAAAAATCAAGTCCGCCCACCACGCGCCCGACCACTGGCATGATCAGGTCGCTCACCACCGAATCGACGATCTTTCCGAAGGCTGCTCCGATGATCACGCCCACGGCAAGATCCATGACGTTGCCCTTGATCGCGAAAGCCTTGAACTCCTGAAGCATCCCCATCGACCGTCCTCCGCTGTAGTGTTCGTGGACCCTTCGCCGTCCGGGCGGCATCTTCACACGCCATCATAGCAGCGCGTCCCCGCCGAATGATCGGCACTACTGCCTCCGGGAACCCGATGAAACTCCTGCTCGTCAATCCGAACATCACCGACCGCATCACCGAGATCATGCTCGAGGAAGCCCGGCGCTCGGCCGGGACGGGCACGGTGCTGCAGGCGGTGTCGGCCCCGTTCGGCACCCAGTACGTCGAGAACAGGGCCGAGGCGGCGATCGCCTCACATGCGGTGCTCGAGGCGATTGCCGAGCACGGCGCAGGCGCCGACGCAGTGATCGTCGCAGCCTTCGGCGATCCGGGCGTCGAGGCCGCGCGCGAGCTGTTCGACGTGCCGGTCGTCGGTATCTCCGAGGCCGCGTTCCACATGGCATGGCTCCTCGGCCGGCGCTACTCCGTGGTCTGCCTCACGCCCCGCCTGCGAACCTGGTACCTCGAGTGCGCCCGGGAGGTCGGTCTGGACGGTCGACTCGCGAGCGTGCGCGCCCTGCCCCGCCTCGCTGCCGACATCACGCAGGCGCGCGAAGCCACCCGCGAGGCACTCCTCGACCAGTGCCGGCGTGCGGTCGAGGAAGACCAGGCCGAGGTGCTGATCGTGGGAGGGGGGCCGCTCGCCGGCGTCGCCCGGGAAATCGCGCACCTGCTGCCGGTGCCGGTGATCGATGGCGTGAGCTGCGCAGTACGCATGGCCGAAGCGCTGGTCGGCCTGGCGCCGGCGGTACCCGCCGCCGGAAGCTTCGCCCGGCCGCCAGCAAAGCCGGCGCGCGGGCTCGGTCAGGCGCTGCAGGCGCGGATCACCCGCGAAGCTGGCTGACCGGCGCGCCCCGCCCCGGCGCGAGCACTTCGCTGTCGTAGGCGGCGATCGGCTGCGGTGGCGCGTGGAACTTCCTCACCTTGGAATGGCTGATACCCATGCCGACGAAGGCCTCGGCCATCTTGACCCCTGCCACCACCGGATCGATCACCGGGACGCCGGACAGTTCAGACAAGGCCTCGTCGTAACCGCAGAGTCCGGCGCAGGCGAGGATCACCACTTCCGCCTGGTCCCGGCTCACCAGTTCCTTCACCTGCACCGACAGGTCGCGCAACGCCCGCTCCCGGTGGGTGGCTGCCTCTTCGACGTTGATGTTGATCGCGCGCACCGAGGCGCACTTGGCGTCGAAGCCGTACAGACGCACCAGGTCCTGCTGGTAAGGGATGAACTGCTCCAGCATGGTCAGGGTGCTGAACCGATGACCGAGCAGGCAGGCCATGGCCATGCTCGCCTCGGAGATCGAAACCACCGGGATATCCAGCATTTCCTTGAGCGCGAAGATTCCAACATTGCCGAAGCCGGCCAGCACGACCGCATCCGGCGGGTCCTCGGCCACGCGCCGGCGCACCGCCTCGATCATGTGCGGTGCGCTCATGTAGTCGCCGTAAGCACAGTCGATGCTACGCGTACCGTTGGGCGAGGACAGCCCGGTGATCTCGGTACCTGGCGCCGCGCGGCGCCTGGCGGAGGCGAGAATGACATCGAGCACGACGTCGGAGGTGTTCGGATTCGCTACCAGCAGTTTCATTCTTGCTCCCTGGGTGCCTGCTCAGCCGACGAGCAGTTCACGGTTGACCACGTTGACCGGCGCTCCGCGATCGAACGCGAGCACCTGTTCGAAGGCAGACCCGAACATCGTCTCGAACCGGTCCCGCGTGACGTAGCCCACGTGCGGCGAGCACACCACGTTGTCCATCGAGACCAGCGGATCGTGCGCACCAATGACTGGCTCTGCATCGTAGACGTCCAGCGCTGCGTGACCAGGCCGTCCAGCGCGCAGCGCCGCGAGCAGCGCACCCGGCTCGACCAGTGCCGCCCGGCTGGTGTTGACGAACAACGCGTCGGACTTCATCGCGGCGAGGTCGGCAGCGGTGACGATGCCATCGGTCTCCGGCAGCATGCGCAGGTGAAGTGTCACGATGTCCGACGTGGCAAAGAAGCTGCGCTGGTCGGTGGCCACCTCGTAGCCAGCCTCGCGCGCCCGTCCGAGACTGCCGGCACGCCCCCAGACCAGGACCCTCATGTCGAACGCACGGCCGTAGGAAGCCACCAGCGAGCCGATCCAGCCGAAACCGAATACGCCGAGCGTCTGGCCGCGAAGGCCGCGTCCGAAACGCGTCTGCCAACGTCCCGCGCGCAGGGCCACGGCCTCCTGGGGGATGTGGCGCATCGACGCCAGGATAAGGCCCCAGGTGAGTTCGGCGGTGGTATAGGACGGCCCGGTACGCGAAGTGCACACGAGCACCCCGCGCTGTGTACAGGCCGGCACGTCGATGTGCGGGATGACGCCGGTCTGGCTGACGATGCGCAGGTTCGGCAAGCGGTCGAGCAGGCTCGCCGTGATCTTCGTGCGTTCGCGCGACAGCACCAGCGCCTCGAACTCGCCCAGGCGACTGCCGAGTTCGTCGACATCGGTGAGCGGGTCCCGGAAAACCGTGACGCTGTGCCCGTCGAGCATGCGCCAGGCATCAAGGGTCGGCACGACGCCGAGGAAATCGTCGAGGACAGCAATCTTCAAGGCAGCACTCCGGCAGCGCGTGGACGCACGCGGGGCGTGATCGCCGCCGCAGCGCGATCGGGGCGCCCCGCTTGGCAGATCAGTTCAGCTGGGTGACGAACTTCGTGACGAGGTAGCCGTCGAAGGTCTCGGCCCCGCCCTCGCTGCCATAGCCGCTGTCCTTCACGCCACCGAACGGCGTCTCGGACAGCGCGATGCCGAAGTGGTTGATGTTGACCATGCCAGCCTCGATCGCGTTGGAGATCGCGGTCGCGTTGCGCGAGGACCGGGTGAACGCGTAGGAAGCCAGTCCGTACGGCAGGCTGTTGGCCCGCTGCACCACTTCGTCGAAATCGCGGAAGCGGACGATCGGCGCGATCGGCCCGAACGGCTCCTGGGTCATCAGCCGGGAATCGTCCGGCACGTCGGTGATCACCGTCGGTGCGAAGAACTGTCCGGCACCTTCGATCCGCGACCCGCCGACCAGCACCTTGCCACCCCGCCGGTCGGCATCCTCGACGAAGCTCTCCATCGTCGGCAGCCGGCGCTGGTGGGCGAGCGGTCCCATGCGAGTGTCCTTGTCCAGTCCGTTGCCGACCTTGAGTGACGAGGCCACCGCCGCGAACGTCTCGACGAAACGGTCATAGGCCTGCTCATGCACGAACATGCGCGAAGGCGACACGCAGACCTGACCGGCATTGCGGTACTTCATGTTGGCGAGCAGTTCGGCCGCGCGGTCGACGTCGGCATCTTCGAACACGATCGCCGGCGAGTGTCCGCCGAGTTCCATCGTGCAGCGCTTCATCAGTGATCCGGCCAGCGCGGCCAGCTGCTTGCCGACCGGAACCGAGCCGGTGAACGAGATCTTGCGCACGATCGGTGAACGGATCAGGTAGTCGGACACTTCGGCCGGTACGCCCCAGACGATGTTCAGGCAGCCAGCCGGCAACCCGGCATCAGCGAATACCTGGGCCAGGATCACCACTGCGCTGGGCGCGTCTTCGGGCCCCTTCAGCACCAGGGTGCAGCCGGCGCCGATCGCAGCCACCACCTTGCGGATTGCCTGGTTGAACGGGAAGTTCCACGGCGTGAACGCGGCGCACACTCCGATCGGCTCGCGCAGCACGAGCTGGCGCACGCCGTCGACCCGGGGCGGGATCACCCGCCCGTAGATGCGGCGGCATTCCTCGGCATGCCATTCGCAGTGCTCCGCCCCGCCCATCACCTCGGCCATCGCCTCGGCATAGGGCTTGCCCATGTCGAGCGTGATCCCGCGCGCCATCTCGGGCGCGCGCTCGCGGAACAGCTCGGCGGCACGGCGCAGCACCTTCGAACGCTCGACTGGGGAACTCTTCTTCCACGACTGGAAGGCCCGCTCGGCCGCGGCCAGCGCGTGGTCAAGGTCTTCACGCGTGGCATGCGGCAGGCGGCCGTTGACCTCCCCGGTGGCAGGGTTGGTGACATCCTGCTCCGGCCGGCCATCACCGGCGAGGAACCGCCCGTCGATGCAGAGGGTGAGCTTGGGGTAGGCGGGCGCGGACACGGTATCCATCGAGACTCCTTGCAGGTACGGGCGGATGCGGGACCGCCAAGGGTAGCCGCGGCCGGGTGCCGGTTCAACCGCCACTTCAGGCCGTGCCGGACGGAGCCGCTCGGTCAGGCGCCGGAGCGTGCGGGCTCGGCGAGCAGACGTTCGATCTCACGAACCAGCTTCGGGTCGTCCGGCCGCAGTGTGGTGGGAAAGCTCTGGACGCGCGATCCGCTGCGGTCGACCACGTACTTGTGGAAGTTCCATCCGGGACTGCTGCCGCTGCGGCGGGCCAGCTGCGCATAGAACGGATGGGCGCGGCGCCCGGTCACCTCGGTGCGCTCGAACATCGGGAAAGAGACGCCGTAGTTCAGCTTGCAGAATTCCGCTATCTCGCGGTTGCTGCCGCGCTCCTGCTGCCCGAAGTCGTTCGACGGGAAGCCGACGATCACCAGCCCGCGCGCGGACAGCTTGCGATGAAGCGCCTCCAACTGCTCGTACTGCGGCGTGAAGCCGCACTCGCTGGCGGTATTGACCACCATCAGCACCTTGCCGCGGAACTGGCAGAGCGACACCGGCTTGCCCGACACGAGTTCGGGGAACACATGGTCCAGCAGCGCCGGACAGGCGGACGCCGTCGCGCCCGGGGTTGCCGGCCCGGGGACAGGCGATGCTGCCGGCGCCGCTGCAGCCGCAGGACCTGCCAGGGCCGCCACGAGGCCGGCGACCAGGGCGCGCGCGCGCCATCCAACCCGTCCCGCGCCACCCGCCACCGCGCCTGCCGCATTCCGCATGTCTGCCATCTTTCCTTTGCAAGGTCGCCAGTCTAGCGGCCGACCCCCGTATCCATGCGGGCCGCGGCGCTGACCATCCACCCCACGAGCCGCCGGGATGCTGCAGAATACGACGCATCCAGGAGGCAGCGATGACAGGCTCTAGACCGGCCGAAGTGCACGACGGTTCGAGCGCGCACCGCCTGGCGCGCGATGCCCAGACCCAGCATCCGCGACGGTCCTCCACCCTGCCCGCCAGGCACTGACGCCATGAAACCGCATGCCTTCATCGCGATGCCCTTTGGAACCAAGCCCGGCCCCGACGGCCAGCCGATCGACTTCAACCAGGTGTTCGACCAGCTGATCCGGCCCGCGCTGGAACGGGCTGGCTGCACCGTGTTCCGCGCCGACGAGGAGACCCGGGCCGGCGACATCCGCACCGACATGTTCCAGGAGTTGCTGGTCGCGGACCTGGTGCTCGCGGACCTCACGCTGGACAACCCGAACGTCTGGTACGAGCTCGGCGTGCGCCATGCGCTGCGCGCGCGTGGCGTGGTCCTGATCCAGGGGCCGCGCGCCACCCAGCCGTTCGACATCTACACCGACCGCAAGCTGCGTTACTCGATCCGCGATGGCGCGCCCGATCCGACCACGCTCGACGCCGACCGCGAGCGGCTTGCCAGGATGGCGCGAGAGACGCTGGCCGCGAGCAGCGCGCGCAAGGTAAGCCCGGTCTACAAGCTGCTGGAGCACCTGCGCGAGCCGCAGTGGCGCGACCTGCTGCTCAGCCGCGACAATGAGTTCAGCCGTGCCTATGACGACTGGTGCACCCGGCTGGAGGTCGCACGCCAGAAGAACCGGCCCGGAGACATCCTGGTGCTTGCCGAGGAAACGCCCACGCGTGCGCTTGCGCTGGAGGCCCGCCAGACCGCAGCCGAGAGCCTGCTCAAGCTGCGCCAGTTCGAGTTCGCGCTCGAACAGGTGGACGCGGCGCTGGCGATCGACGAGGCAGACCGGCCGTCGCTGGTGCGTCGGGCCCTCTGCCTTGCCCGCCTCGGCCGGTTCGAGGAAGCCCGCGAGGCCGTGCAGCAACTGGAGGCGGACTTCCCCGACGACGCGCAGATCCGTTCGCTGGCCGGGCGCATCGAGCTGCAGGACTGGATCCAGCGCTGGCGCGGCGATACCGGCGACGACCAGGGAGCGGCGTCCGCCGCAGCGCCGACCGACGCCGATGCCCTGCGCCAGGCCGCGACGGACGAGGAAGCCGGCCTGGTCCGCGCGATCGAACCCTACGCCCATGCGTTCACGCTGCAGCCGGCCGATTTTCAGGCGGGCATCCAGTGGCTGACCCTGGCCACGCTGCGGGTCCACCTGAGCGGACGCAGCGAAGACGGTATAGATCCGCTGCTGGGCGGCGTGCAATGGTCCTGCCTCAGCGCGCGCCGCCGGGCACCGCGAGACTATGCCGCGCTGGCGAGCCATGCGCAGCTCTGCCTGCTGTGCTTCGACGCCGACCGCGTGAAGGAGGCCTGGGGTACCGCGGTGGCGGCCGCCGACCGGGACTGGTTCGCACTGGATGCCTCGCGCCGTACCCTGGCGGTGCTGCGCGACCTCGGCTTCCGGCCGGCGGAAACCTCGCTGGCCCTGACCATCGTGGACCGCGAGATCGCCCGCGCGGCTCCCCCGTTCCGACCGCGCCAGGTGCTGCTGTTCAGCGGTCACATGATCGATGCCGCCGACCGGCCGGCGCCGCGCTTTCCCGCCGCGAAGATCGACGCCGCTGCCGCGCGGCTGTCGACCGCGCTGGCGCAGGCGGATGCCGGGCCGGGGGACCTCGCAGTCTGCCAGGGTGCGGCCGGCGGCGACCTGCTGTTCCTTGAGGCCTGCCACGCGCGCGGCGTGCGCTGCCTCCTCATGCTGCCTTTCCCGGAGCCGGAGTTCATCGAACGATCGGTGCTGCCCGTGCAGGACGGCGAAGCCTGGCGCGAGCGCTACTTCGCGATGAAGTCGAAGCTCGCACACCCACCGAGGATCATGCCGGTGGAACTCGGGCCACTCCCCGCCGGCGCGAACGCGTTCGAGCGCTGCAATGTCTGGCTCCTGAATACGGCGCTCGCCTGGGGCGTAGACCGGGTCCGCTTCATCGCGCTCTGGAACGGCGGCGGCGGCGACGGGCCGGGCGGGACGTCGCACATGTACGAAGAGGTCAAGCGCCGCACCGGGAGGGTGCACTGCATAGACGTCCGCACGCTCTGACCCCGAGTACGGAAGGTCGAGCGCCTCAAGCTCAGGCGGACGCGACCTCGAACATCGCCCCGCGCAGCCGCTGCCGTCCGGGCTCGTCATCGTCCGGCAGGTCGATCCAGCGTACCGTCGGCAGGCCATCGGCCGTCTGGCGCCCCCCGACACCAGCCCCGGCAGCCAGCGACCGGCCAGCGAGCGCACGATCGGTAGACCGGTCCGCGATGAACAGGCAGCGGTCCAGTTGGCCGAGCCGGCCCAGCTGCTCGAGCTCGAACACACAGCCGGCGTTGTCGCTGGTGAAGCCACGCAGGTCCATCAGGACGATACGGCAGCGCCCGAGCAGAGCCTGCAGCGTGGCGCGCCAGGTGTCGTCGAAGCAGAAGAACTCCTCCACGCGGTAGCGACCGTCCGGATCGGTCCGGCCCTGCAGGCGCTCCAGCCGCCGATCCAGCCCGGCACGGTCGGCGATGTAGCCCGATTCGATCTCGCCGTGCGCGAAAGCGAGCGCCTCGTCGACATCGACCGAGCGCAGCGCGAGGTCGGCCCCGGCGATCATCGCCACCGGTCCGCTGAACCGCCAGTGCGCAGCCACCGTATCGAACAGGCGTTCGGTGCGCGCCTGGTGCCCGAACACGCGCAGCAGCAGCAGCGACGGTCCGCCGGCCCCGCTCCCCAGCCCCTGTGCACGCAGCAGCAGCCTCACCGTGACGAAGTAGGACAGCCACCCGGCACAGGCGCAGGCCAGTGCCAGCCAGGCTCCGTACTGCCACAACGGGCTGGCCAGCGCGAACGCGACGATCACGGCCCACCAGGCATCCCCGAGCAGCTGCATGTCGCTGAACCGGCGGGCCCGATAGCGCGCCGCGAGGGCTCCGGCACCGCGCCATGCCAGCCAGCCCGCGGGTAGCGCCAGCAGCAGGATCAGCACCGTAGGGCCGATCGCCATGGCGGCCCGACGGATCGGCGTGGGTTCGAGCGGTCCGCTGGCGGCGAACAGCGATACGTAAAGGTGGTACACGGCGGCCACTACCAGCGCCAGCGACATCACCAGCACCAGCGTCATCGGCATCACGTTGCGCAGCCGGGGCCGCCCGGTGATCCAGACGAGCAGCGCGGGCAGCGCCGCGTTCAGCGCGAAGGCGAGGCCGAACCAGCCGGCATTGGCCAGCAGTTCCGGGCCGAACGGGGCGCCCACGACCAGCCGCACGGCGGCCGGCAGCAGCACCGACAGGGCCGCACCGCCGACCAGTGCGACGCCCACGAGCGTCCAGGCCTGCCGACGGCCCAGATGCAGCAGGGCGGCGACCACGAACAGCGTGGCACTCCAGACCGGGAACCATCCGGCAAAGGCACGCAACAGCCCCAGCCCGTCGTCCGAGGCTGCCCAGAGTTCGTGCAGCACCGGCGCATGCAGGACGGCAGCGCCGACAGCGAACCCGCCCGCGTAGGCCAGTGCGATGCCACGTCGGGTACGGCGTGCGACCTGGCGCAGTCCGTCGGCATCCGGCGCGGGCACCCCGCAGGGCACGCGCGGACCGATCGGTACGAACGCCGGCTCTGCGATGCCGCCAGCCCGAGACTCGACGCGCATGGTGTGCGCCACGGCACGCCGGTACAGCGCGAGGAAGGCAGCCGTGACCGGCAGCGCAACGACCACGCCAGCCAGCAATGCGAAGAAGACCTGCCCGGACTGTATATCCGCCATCGGCCACCCATCGACGCGCGATCTGCGCTAACGTCAGTGCACCCTAACCCGTGGCGCAGGCAATGGCAAACGACCGATCGTCCGATGTCGCCGGCAAGGCCGCCCCTACCGCGCCCGGCGCTCCGATGAGGCCTCGCGGCCAGGATGCAGCCCGGGGTGGGCGTCTGCAGGCGGCTGGAATTGCCTCGCTGCCCGGGTGGCTGCGCCTCGTGGTGGTGATCTGGGTCATCTGCTTTCTCCTGATCGGATTCCAGCAGCTGGCCCTGCAGCTGTTCATGCTCGCCGGCGGCTGACAGCCTCCTCCGCGCGGACGGTCTCCGGGCCGCAGCGCGGCCCGGGATGAAGGCTCAGTGGTAGCGGGAGCGCTCTACCGTGGAAGCCAGCGGCGACTCTTCCAGCCCGAGCGAGCGCCAGCGCTTGATGCCGCCAGCCAGTTCGATTGCCTTGAGGCCGCGGAGGCCGAGCAGGTGTGCCGCGCGCGCCGACAAGGTGCTCCATTCGTCCCAGCAGTAGACGACGATCGTCGCGCCCTGGGGCAGCTGTCGCCAGCGTACTTCCAGTTCCTCCACCGACAGGACCTGGGCGTCGGGCAGCGTGCTGCGGAGCATTTCCTTCGGGCTGTTGCGCACGTCGACCACGACCACCCGCTCGCCGTGGCGCTTGCGCAGTGCGACCAGTTCCGCCGGTTCGATCGAACGGATTTCATCGACGGACCGCTGGTTGGGACGAACGCGACGCGGCTCTGCGCCGCCCGACATCACTTCCAGACCTTTCCACGTGTCCAGCATAATCAGCCTCGGAGTTTGAACGACAGGGAGAGACCGTTGCGTTGCTCTGCAGCGGCGAATGCACCAACCGGGAAAACCGGGGATCCGTGCCACCCTTCGACAAGCATGTTTCCGGCCCACCCTGCCGCCGGAACCGCACGAACCCACCCGTGCAAGCCCATCATGGCCCCCGATTCTTTGCGCTCGCTTAACCGGACATCGACCATGCGTTCATGTTAGTTTGTCCTAGTCAACGACGCAACGGTCGCATTGTGACTGGTTAGTCATTTTTTGTACACTTAAGTTCCCGATCCGGAGAAAAATCTCCGGCACGACCTTACACAGGCACGCCCCGATGAGACTTTCCTTCCAGAAACAGCAGTTTGCAGTGCGCGAGGACGCGATCCTCGACGCCGTGAACGTCCTGCTGGCGAAGAAGGGCTTCGACCTGATGACGATGGACGATGTGGCGGCCGAGGTCGGGATCGCGAAGGGCAGCCTGTACAAACACTTTGCGTCGAAGGAAAGTCTGGCGGCCGCCGCACTCTGCCGGATGACCCGCGACACGCTGGCCGTGCTGGCCGAGATGTCGCCCGACCTGGCCCCGATCGACAAGCTCAAGGCAACCCTCCGCTGGGCACTGGAGCGCCGACTGAAAGGCGCGGTGCCGCATTTGCCGTCGACCAGTGTTGCGCTGCAGCGAAGCCTGATGCTGAACCTGGGTTACGTGCGGTTGATCATGAAACTCAACGCCGAACTCAAGCAGTTGGTGATCGCCGCTCAGAACGAAGGCTCGCTAGACCGCACCCTGCCCCACGAGGTGATCGTCTACACGATCTATGCCCGCTCCTGCGATCCGACCCTGGAGTACCTGCGCACCAGCGGCCGCTACGACGACGCACAGACCGTCGACTACCTGGTGCGTACCTGCTTCGAGGGTCTCAACGGCTAGGCTGGCGTGCGCGCGTCCCGGCGCGTGAGCAGGATGCCGGCGAAGATCAGTGCGATACCTGCAAGGTGGTACCCCTCGACCCGCTCGCCGAGGAACAACCATCCCATCAGCGGCGTGTACACGGGCATCAGATACATGAACGGACCGGCGCGACTCGGCCCGAGCACCTCGACCCCGCGGTTCCAGCAGATGTAGCCGAGCACGGTGGCGCCGATGCCGATGTAGAGCAGGCTGGCTGCCACTGGCCACGACCACTGGATAGTGCTGCCCGCGGCGAACTCGACAAGGGCGACCGGCAGCGAGACCAGTGCGCCGAGCACGGCGATCGCGCACAGGAACGGCAGCGGCGGCAGCCCTGCGGGTCGCCAGCGAAGCAGTACCGTGTAGACCGCCCAGCTCAGCGTGCCGAACAGGATCCAGAGATCCCCCGCTTCCATCGCCCAGTGCACGAGGGAACCCGGCTGGCCGCGCGTGACGATGCACACCGCGCCAGCGAGCGCGACCACCACGCCCGCCACCACGGTCGCGGTGAGCCGCTCCCCCAGTACCACCCAGCCCAGAAGCAGGATGAACACCGGCGTGGTCGCGTTGAGCAGTGACGACGTCGTAGCGGTGGTGCTGCGCAGGCCGATGTAGACCGGCAGGTGCTGCAACACGCTGGCAGTCAGCGCGAGCATCAGGAGGATGAACCATGACCGGCACAGCAATGGCCAGTGTTCGCGCATCGCCCTCGCATTGAACGCCAGCAGTACGGCCGCAGCGATCGCCCAGCGGGCGAAGGTGATGCCGCCGGGCGGTGCGTCCAGCCGGATCATGCGGCCGATCACCCAGTTGCCAGCCCAGAGCGCGACGGACAGCGCCAGCAGGCTGGCGGCGATCCACGCTTCGCGCACGCCAGGCCGGGCGTGTCCGGGCGGCGCCATGCGCAGGCGGTGCCGCGCGACCGCGGCGGGCTGCCTGCGACGCTGGACGCTCAATGCACGGCCAGCGCCCGGGGTCCCGACTCAGCCGGCACGCAGGAAGCCACGCGGCGCGCGATGCAGGCTCTCGAACCCGTCCTTCGTGACGCGCACGAGCTCGCCGACCTGGACGCCTGCGCCGCGCGCCGCGTCGATCACGTTCGGCTGCACCACCATCGTCATGTTCTCGGCAAGCACGATGTCCGGCAGCGGCCCTGCCGGACGGCTGCGGCTGCCCAGGATCGGCTGGAAGTACCCGCCGCCGAAGCCGTGCACGAGGTCGTCACAGATCGTGAAACCGCGCGCCTCGATGACCGATGCGGCATCGACCATCTCGGCCATCGTGCAGCCGGGACGCATCACTCCGGTGACCGCGTCGTAGGCAGCCTCGGCAGTGGCATGCAGGTCCTGGTAGAGCGCCGGCGGCTCGGCCCCGACGGCGAAGGTGCGCAGCACCTGGCCGCCGTAGTCCCAGAACGATCCGGTGATTTCAGTGAACACGCAGTCGCCGCTGCGCACGATCCGGTTCATCGGATGCTGGCGCGGGATGTAGCAGTCCGGTGCGGCCATCGAGGTGACGCCGAAGTAGTGCAGCTGGGTGACCCCGCCGAAGGGCGCATACGCGCGCTCAACGATGTCGCCGAGGTCGCGTTCGTTAAGGCCATCGCAGAGCCCTTCGGACAGCGCCGCGATCGAGGCGTCGCAGAACGCGGCACCGAGGCGCAGCCAGTCGATCTCCTCCTCCGACTTGGTGAGCCGCAGGCGACTGTAGGCCGGGTTGAGGTCGACCAGGTCGGGGAACGCGGCCGACAGCCGACGGTACTTACCGAAGTTGAACACGCCCATGATGCCGATCCGCCGCGCGCCGCGGCGCTTGAGCTCGGCCACCACCTTCTCGATGCTCCGGTGCTCGCTCCACTCGACGTCGCATTCCCACGCGATCTGCTTCGCGAGCGGCGCATGGTTCACCCACTCGACGAACATCCGCGGCCGCTCGCGGCCGTCGAAAACAACGATCTGCTCGCTGGTGGTGACCCAGCCGGTGAGCCAGGAGATACCGGTGCCGGCCCGCTGCTCGCCGCAGACCAGCAGCTGGTCCACGTCATTGCGCTGCATCACGTCGACCAGCTGCTGGCGCCGCCGGCGCATCTCGTCGTCGGAGAATCGCGGGAACGGCTGGTCGAGGATCGCCTGCAGGCGGGCGTCGAGGCCGAGTCGTGCAGGATCGGCAGGCAGGGCGCGGGGCATCTGGACTCCGGAGTAGCTGAAAGGTCGAAGGGCAAACCCGATAGAATCGGGCCTTCACCCAATCTTACCGACCTTCGATGACCCACGTGCTGCGCACCCTCCCCTGCACTGCCTTCGATACCCCCTGCCGCCCCGGGCCGGCTCGAGACCGGCGGCGCCCGCTGCGTGCCGCCCTGTTGACCGGCCTGCTCGGCTGCCTCGCCGCCACCCAGGCGTCGGCACAGGCGTGGCCGGCGAAGCCGGTGCGGCTGATCCACGGCTTCGCACCGGGCAGCGCGATCGACGTGTCGATCCGGCCGGTCGCCGCGCAGCTGGCGACGGAATTCGGCCAGGGCTTCTCGGTCGAACCGCGCCCCGGTGCGACCGGCCAGATCGCCAATGAATTCGTGTCCAAGTCCGCGCCCGATGCGTACACACTGCTGGCAGCGCCCGGCAGTTCGCTGACCTCCGCCCCCCACCTGCAAAAGGCGCCGTACGATTCCCTGAAGGACCTCACGCCGATCGCGATGATCACCGCGTTCTCCTTCGTGCTGGTCGCCCATCCGTCGGTGCCGGCGAAGACCGCGCGCGACCTGGTCGCCATCGCGCGGGCAAAGCCCGGCCTGCTGACCTACGGATCCACCGGCGTGGGCAGCGGCTTCCACCTGGCGGGCGAACTGCTCGCCTCGCTCGGTGGCGTGAAGATGGTCCATGTGCCCTACCGCGGCGGCGGCAGCGCGACCATGCCCGACCTGGTCAGCGGTCGGGTCGACATGATGTGGGAGAGCTACGCGGCGGTGCGCACCCAGGTCGAGGCCGGCAAGCTGCGCGCGATCGGCGTGACCGGCACCACGCGTATCGGCGCCCTGCCCGACGTGCCGCCGATCAACGACAGCGTCCCGGGCTACGACCTCGTCGGCTGGCACGGCGTGTTCGGGCCGGCCGGCGTGCCGCGCGAGGTCGTCGAGCGGATGAACGGTTCGATCAATCGCGCGCTCGACCGCAAGGACCTGCGCGCGCTGTGGGCGCAGCAGGGCTTCGATACGCCGCAGCTGACCTCCGAGCAGTTCGCGCAGCGGATGCGGCGCGACTACGCGTTCTACGGCAAGCTGATCCGTTCCATCGGCCTGCAGGCCCAATGAGGCAGGCTCACGGGCGAGGCCCAAGGCGCGGCGTGGCACGATGCTCGTCGCACTGAATCGGGTTTCACTGGGGTTCGGCGCGGGGCTGCTGCTCGACCAGGCCGAATTCGTGCTGCAGCGAGGGGAGCGGGTCGGACTGATCGGCCGCAACGGCACTGGCAAGTCCACGCTGATGAAGCTGCTCGACGGCCGCATCGCCGCCGATGCCGGTGAAGTGGTGCGCCGTCCCGGCGTGCGCTGCAGGCTGCTCGACCAGGAACCCGCGTTCGAACCGGGCCAGACGGTGGCCGAGGTCGTCGCCGGCGGGTTCGGCAGCCTCGCGGCGGTGTTCGCGGAACACCAGGCGTTGTCTCACGCCGAGGACACGCCGGCCAACGCAGAGCGATTGCAGTGGCTGCACGACCGGCTGGACGAGGCGCGCGGCTGGGATCTCCCCTCTCGTGTGTCGGCGCTGCTGCTGACCCACGGCTTCGACGGTTCGGTGCCGTTCGACACGCTCTCGGGAGGCCGGCGCAAGCGGGTGGCGCTGGTGCGCGCGCTCGCCGCCGAGCCCGACCTGCTGCTGCTCGACGAACCGACCAACCATCTCGACCTGGAAGCGATCGAGTGGCTGGAGGACACCCTGCTCGCGTTCCGCGGCGCGGTCATGGTGGTGAGCCACGATCGGCGCTTCCTCGACCGGGTGATCACCCGCATCGTCGAGCTCGACCGGGGGCGCCTGGCAAGCTATCCCGGATCGTTCGCCGCCTACAAGACGGTCAAGGCGCAGCAACTGGCCGACGAGGCGGCGGCCGCGGCGCGCTTCGACAAGCGGCTGGCGGAGGAGGAAGTCTGGATCCGCAAGGGCATCGAGGCGCGCCGGACGCGCAACGAAGGCCGGGTGCGCCGACTGGAGCAACTGCGCCGGGATCGCGCGGCACGGCGCGACCGCATCGGGCAGGTCGGATTCCGGCTGGCCGCCGGTGGCGCGTCCGGCGAGCTGGTGGCCGAGTTGGACCATGCCACGGTCGCGCTGGGCGGCCGAACGCTGGTGAGCGACTTCTCTACCCGCATCCTGCGCGGTGACCGGATCGGCCTGGTCGGGCCCAACGGCGCGGGCAAGACGACCCTGCTGCGCGTGCTGCTCGGGCAGCTGCCGGTCGACAGCGGGAGCGCGCGGCTGGGTACGCGGCTCGAAATCGCCTATTTCGACCAGTTCCGCACCCAGCTCGATCCGGAGGCCCGGCTCACCGATGTGGTCAGCCCGGGCTCGGACTTCGTCGAGATCGGCGGCGTGCGCCAGCACGTGATCGGCTACCTCGCCGAGTTCCTGTTTCCGCCGCAGCGCGCCCGCTCGCCGGTGTCCGCGCTCTCGGGGGGCGAGCGCAACCGTCTGCTGCTGGCACGCCTGTTCGCCCGCCCGGCCAACCTGCTGGTGCTCGACGAGCCGACCAATGACCTCGACATCGAGACGCTCGACCTGCTCGAGTCGCTGCTGGCCGACTACAGCGGCACGGTGTTGGTCGTGAGCCATGACCGGGAGTTCCTGGACAACGTGACCACGCAGGTCATCGCCTTCGCCGGCGAGGGTCGACTGGTGGAGATCGCCGGTGGCTACAGCGACTGGCAGCGCTACCGGGACACGCTCGCTGCATCGGCGCCTGGCTCGGTTGCCGAGTCGGCGAAGGGCCCGCCTGCCGGCTCACCGAAAGCGCCGCCGGGGCCGCCGTCCGCCGGGACGGTGGCCGGAGCCATCGCGCCTGCGGCCGCGCAGAAGGCGTTGCGACCGCGCCTGAGCTTCAAGGAAACACGTGAGCTCGAAGCATTGCCGGGCCGCATCGAAGGACTGGAGGCCGAGATCGCCTCGGTCGGCATGACCCTCGCCGATCCCGCGACCTACAGCCGGGAGCCCGCGGCGCTCAAGGACCTGCAGGCGCGGCTCGCCGCCCTGGAGGATGAACTGGCGCAGGCCATGGAGCGCTGGGACGCGCTCGAACGCAAGGCGCTCGACGGCGCCGCCTGACGTGATGCCCTTCCCCCTGCCCGACGCCGTCGGCTGGGGCGTCCTCGCGATCGGCGCCACCCTCGGCGTCATGCTGTTCTTCTCGGCCTGCGTTGCGCCGCTGATCTTCCTGCGGCTGGAAGCGTCGGTCGCCGGGCGCTTCATCCGGGCGCTGTTCCCGCTGTACTACGCGGGGGGCACCTCGGCAGTGGCCTGGCGGCCATGCTGTGCGCCGGCGAGGCGCCGTTGGCGGCCGCGTTGGCGTTCGCGACCTGCCTGGGCTTCGTCGTGGCGCGCCAGGTCCTGATACCTGCCATCGACGCCGCGCGCGACGCTTCGATGGCCGATCCAGCTGCCGCCCGGCGCTTTGCACGACTGCACCGGTCGAGCGTGTCGATCAACCTGCTGCAGGTACTGCTACTGCTGGCGGCGTTCGGGGCGGCGTACGCGCGCACCTGAACGCGCGCGCGTCGAGCCTCCAGGCCGCGCACCGATCGCACGGCCCGGACAGCGGACCGTGCGATCGGTGCCGCTCGCCCGACTGGGCAGGCTCAGTACGTCTTGTAGGGCAGGAACTTGCCGCTCAGCACCACGCGCACCCGGTCGCCCTTCGGATCGGGTTCGCGCGTGATGTCCATCGAGAAGTCGATGGCACTCATGATGCCGTCGCCGAACTCCTCGTGGATCAGTTCCTTGATCGTGGTGCCGTACACGCTGACGATCTCGTACCAGCGGTAGATCAGCGGATCGGTCGGCACGGCAGTCGGCAACGACCCCTTGTACGGCACGACCTGGAGCAGCGTGATCTCCTCCCGGGTCAGGCCGAGCAGCTTGCCGAGCGTGTCGGCCTGCTTCTTCGTGAGCGTCATCTGACCCAGGCAGGCGGCGGTCACCCACTCCTTGCTCTCGCCGACCTTCTTCGCAATGTCGGCCCACTTCAGTGCCTTGTGGATCTTGATCGAGACGATGCGCGCGGTCACGTCGTCGCGGGTCATCGGTCGGCCGGGGGTCGCCAGTGCTTCGTTCGGTTCGCGTTTCATGGCAGATTTCCTCTTCGGTTGGATGCAGACAGGGTCACTGATCGGTGATGGATGTTCAGGCCGCCACCGCTACGGCCTCGGCGCCGGGTGCCTCCGACGGATCGAGCCCGGGCGTGAGTTGCGGCGGGTTGCGCGGGTCGAAGCCGACGGGCGGATCCTGGCGGAAGGTCTTCGACCGGTTGACCAGGAAGTCCACCAGGTGGTTGCGGATGCGGTAGAACTGCGGATCCTTGTGCAGGGTCTGTCGGTTGCGCCCGCGCGGGATCGTGTTCACCACCACCTCGGCGATACGGGCATCCGGTCCGTTGGTCATGAGCAGGATCTTGTCCGCCAGCAGGATGGCCTCGTCGACGTCGTGGGTGATCATGAACACCGTCTGCCGCGTCTGGGCGCAGATCTTCAGCAGTTCATCCTGGATCACGCCGCGCGTGAGCGCATCGAGGGCACCGAACGGTTCGTCGAGCAGCAGCATCTTCGGCTCGATCGCGAAGGCGCGTGCGATGCCCACCCGCTGCTTCATGCCACCGGACAGTTCCGAGGGGCGCTTGTGCTCCGAGCCGGAGAGCCCGACCAGCGAGAGGTACTGGTCGCAGATGGCCTGCACCCGACGCGCGTCGTACTGCGGCCAGCGCGACTGCACGGCGAAGGCCACGTTCTTCTCGGCGCTCAGCCAGGGCATCAGGGCATGGCCCTGGAACACCACGCCGCGGTCGAGGCTCGGGCCGCGCACCTCGCGACCGTCCATGATCACGTAGCCGGAGCTCGCCTCGTCCAGGCCGGCGAGCACGTTCAGGATCGTCGACTTGCCGCAACCGGAGTGCCCGATGATGCAGGCGAACTCGCCCTGCTCGATGGTGAAGTTCACCTCGTCGAACACGGTGAGCGGCGTACCGCCGCGCTGCGAAGCGAAGACCTTGCGCAGGTTCTCGACCTTGAGGAAGGCGCTCATGGGGTCACTCCTGGTAGCTGACCAGCCGGGTCAGCAGGCCGAACACGAGGTCGAGCAGCATGCCGACCACGCCGATCATGAGGATCGCGAAGATCACGTTGGTCAGGGAAAGGTTGTTCCATTCGTTCCACACGAAGTAGCCGATGCCCGTGCCACCGACCAGCATCTCGGCGGCCACGATCACCAGCCAGGCGATACCCATCGAGATCCGCATGCCGGTGAGGATGGTCGGTGCAGCGGCGGGAAGCACCACCCGGAACGCCGTGCGCAGGCGTCCCACTTCCAGCGTGCGCGCCACGTTCAGCCAGTCGCGGCGCACCGAGGCCACGCCGTGCGCGGTGTTGATCAGCATCGGCCACACCGAGCAGATGAAGATCACGAAGATCGACGAGACGGTCGAATCCTTGATGGTGTAGAGCGCCAGTGGCATCCACGCGAGCGGCGAGATCGGCTTGAGCAACTGGATGAACGGGTTGAGCGCGCGAAACAGCAGCGGCGACATGCCGACGACGAAGCCCAGCGGGACCGCCACGGCCGCGGCCAGCAGAAACCCGAGCAGCACCCGGGCGATCGAGTAGCCGACCTGGATGCCGACGCCCTTGTCGTTCGGTCCGTTGTCGTAGAACGGATCGGACAGGTGCCTCCAGATCGCCCCTCCCATCTGGGGCAGCGTCGGCAGGCCGGAACTGGTCTGCCCCTTGCCACCCATCAGGCGCGCGTACTCCGGGTCAGCGTACTGAGGTGCAGCCACCGGCGCGGTGGCCAGGTGCCAGACCACAAGCACCAGCGCAAGGATGAGGGCGGACAGCACGCCGGCCCTCAGACCCTGCGATCTTGCGAAGTTCTTGAACATGTGGGACTCCGGGTCAGGCGGCGCCGGGGCCGCCGCAGGTCAGGTGCGTCGGATCGCGAAGCTGTTGATGTACTGGTCGACGTTCTTCGCGGGATCGAACTCCTTCCCCATCACCCGGATGCGCGGATAGGCGTCCTTCGGGGCGGTCATCTTCAGGTCGCCCATCGCCTTGCGCGCATCGGTGATCATGAACACCTCCTCGGCGATCTTGCGGTAGTTGACGTCGCCCTTCACGTAACCCCAGCGCTTCATCTGCGACAGAATCCAGACGGCCATCGTGCCCCACGGGAACGGATCGAAGTCCACCCGGTTCGGATCCTTGCGCACGTTGCCCAGGCCGTCGGCATAGGTGCCCACCAGCACCTGCTCGATCACCTCGTACGGCTGGTTGAGGTACTGGGAGGGGGCGATCGCGTTGGCGATCAGCTGGCGGTGCTTCGGGTCGCGCGCCATCGCGTGGGCGTTGAGGATCGCCCGGTACAGCGCGGAGAAGGTGTTCGGGTTCTGCCTGATCCAGGCATCGGAGACGCCGAAGGCGCAGCACGGATGTCCGTCCCAGAGCTCCTTGGTGAGCAGGTGGATGAACCCGATGCCGTCGTACACCGCGCGCTGGTTGAATGGCTCGGGCCCTAGGAAGCCGTCGATGTTGCCGGCGCGCAGGTTGGCCACCATCTCCGGCGGCGGCGTGACACGGATCTGGATGTCCTTGTCCGGATCCAGCCCTGCCTCGGCCACGTAGTAGCGCAGCAGGAAGTTGTGGATCGAGTACTCGAACGGCACCGCGAAGCGCATGCCCTTCCAGGTCTTCGGGTCGCGCCGGTCCTTGAACTTCTGGTGCAGGGTGATCGCCTGGCCGTTGACGTTCTGGATGGTCGCCACGTTGATGCCGGTGGCGACCGAACCGAGCCCCATGGAGATCGACAGCGGCATCGGCGAGAGCATGTGCGAGGCGTCGTACTCGCGATTGATCATCTTATCGCGCACCAGCGCCCAGCCGGCGGTGCGCTGCAACTCGACGTTGAGGCCTTCGCGCTCGTAGAAGCGCAGCGGGTGCGCCATGATGAGCGGCGTGGCGCAGGTGATCGCGACGAAACCTACCTGCAGGTTCTTCTTCTCGATCGCGAGCTTGCTGTCCTGGGCGATGGCCTGCATCGCGCCGATCGGCAGCACCGAGGCGATCGCGCCCATGGCCGTGCGCACGCCCACCGCCTGCAGGAAGCGTCTGCGGACGGTGTCGTCGGGGAACAGCGCACGCACGACGGCCTGCTCGATGATGCGATTGCTCGCAGCCTCGGTGGCCTGGTTGCCATCGAACCAGGTCTCCGACCGGGCAGACGAGACATCGCGTTCGGTGGCCGACTGCGCGTCATGGTCGGCCTTCGAGGCGTGGCGGCCACATTCGCAGCGGTTCAGCGATACAGAGGGATCGAAGGGATTGTCGAACGCGGCCACTCGAAGCTCCAGTCAGGGTGGGTGGAATCAGCCCTCCCATGAAGCATCAGTCGTGCCAGCACGCGTCCTCTCGGTGCGCATGCCAGGTTCGCCCACTCCGGCTCGCAGAAACAGTGCATCGGAACACCTCCGTGCACCATTTCGCAGCGCACGGGAACGGCAGCGGCGTTCGAGCATGGGTGGCGCGCGACGCAGGCCTCGCTGCCGCGACGCCCGGACAGAGGAGATGCGCAGGCTCAGCCGACCGGGTGCGAAGCCCGTTCAGGCACTTCCCGCGGTAGCCCGCGCGCAGTGAAGAAAGTCGCGGGCGCGGTCAGCAGCCGGCAGCCGAGCCTTCGCCCCAGACCGTGTACGTCCGCCCATGCGATGGAACGGGCCCGCATTGCCATCCAGAGCGCGAGGGAGAAGCTCACCAGCAGGTTGACCGTGCCAATCATCACTACCCCGAGAAGCCCCCAGGCAAACGCCTGCCACGGCAGCGTGAACCCGCTGCCGGCCAGCGCATAGCCAAGGTTCGCCGAGGAGAACGCGATGTGCCGGATGTCGATCGGCAGCCCGAGGATCAGACCGATCGTCCCCGCGGTACCCAGCATGCAGCCGAACAGGAAGTTGCCGAGCAGGCCACCCAGGTTCGCCTCGAGGTAGGCGCCGACCCGGGCTGCACGCGCCGGTCCGGCAAGCCCGCGCAACCACCGGAGCCGCTCGATCCGCGGCCCGATGCGGGCGTAGCTCGCATGGTTGTCGAAGTATCCGGTCAGGATCCCGGAGAGGAACAGGAACACGCCCGCCAGCGCCGCATGCGGCAGGGCCCAACCGACGAGGTCGAGGTCGTGCAGCAGATGC
>CANHBC010000034.1 GCA_947458835.1 Betaproteobacteria bacterium
CTGGTCGAGGCTTCGATCGCGGTGCTGGTCGTGCTGTTTGCGTTCCTGCTCAACGTGCGCACGACGCTGATCTCGCTGCTGGCGATTCCGATGTCGCTGTTGGTGACGGTGCTGGTGTTCAACGCCTTCGGGCTGTCGATCAACACGATGACCCTGGGCGGCATCGCCATCGCGATCGGCGAACTGGTGGACGATGCGGTCGTCGACGTCGAGAACGTGCTGCGCCGGCTGCGCGAGAACCGCACGCTCGCCCAGCCGCGGCCTCCCGTCGAGGTGGTCGCCGCGGCCTCGGTCGAGATCCGCTCGTCGATCGTCTACGCGACCGCGATCGTGGTGCTGGTATTCGTGCCGCTGTTCGCGCTGTCGGGGGTCGAGGGCCGGCTGTTCACGCCGCTGGGCATTGCCTACGTGCTGTCGATCCTGGCCAGCCTGCTGGTCGCGGTGACGCTGACGCCGGTGCTCTGCCACCTGCTGCTCGCGCGGGCGCCAGCGGTCGGCGGTAAGCCTGCCCCGGCGCTGCTCGAGCGCGGCGACAGCGCGCTCGTGTGCCGGCTCAAGGATTGGGACCGGCGGGCGCTCGCCTGGTCGTTCGAACGGCAACTGCCGGTGCTCGCGCTCACCGCCCTGCTGGTGCTTGCGGCGGCCGCCAGCGTGCCCTGGTTCTCGCGGGCCTTCCTCCCGCAGTTCAACGAGGGCACGCTGACCATCAACCTGCTGCTGGAGCCCGGTACGTCGCTGGCCGAATCGACCCGCATCGGTGCGCAGGCCGAACGCCTGCTGTTACAGGTGCCTGAGGTGCGGCAGGTCGGACGGCGCACCGGGCGCGCTGAACTCGACGAGCACGCCGAGGGCGTGCATTCGTCGGAGATCGAGGTCGACCTTGAACCGTCC
This sequence comes from Betaproteobacteria bacterium, assembly GCA_947458835.1. Lineage (GTDB taxonomy): Bacteria > Pseudomonadota > Gammaproteobacteria > Burkholderiales > CAIKXV01 > CAIKXV01. The sequence continues at coordinate 892 of CANHBC010000034.1, forward strand.
GCGCGCAGCCGCGCCGAGGTGGTGGCCGACATCCGCAGCCGGCTCGCCGCGCTGCCGGCGGCGGCCAACGTCGGGCAGCCGATCTCGCACCGGCTCGACCACCTGCTGTCGGGCATTCGTGCGGAAGTTGCGGTGAAGATCTTCGGCGACGACCTCGACACGCTGGGGGCGCTCGCCGCGCAGGTGCAGTCGCGCCTTGCGACCGTGCCCGGGCTGGTCGACCTGCAGGTCGAGAAGCAGGTGCGGGTACCGCAGCAGCGGGTACGCATAGACCCGCAGCGTGCCGCGGCGTACGGCGTGTCGCCGGCAGCGGTCGCGCGCCGGCTGCAGGTGCTGGCCAACGGCGAGGTGCTGTCCCAGGTGAACGACGGCGTGCGCCGCTTCGACGTCGTGCTGCGTCTGGCCGATGCCGAACGCGGCCTCGAAGGGCTGGCCGCGCTGCCTGTCGAGACGCCGTACGGGCCGGTGCCGCTCGACCGGCTGGCCACGATCGAGGCCGGCGACGGTCCGAACCAGGTCGGCCGCGAGAGCGGCCGGCGCAGGATCGTGGTGTTCGCCAACATCGATGGCCGCGACCGGTCGGCGGTGGTCGACGGCGTACGCGCGGCGCTGGGTACGGTGCCGATGCCGGACGGCTACTTCACCGTGCTGGAGGGGCAGTTCCAGGCACAGGAGGCGGCCTCGCGGCGGATCGCGCTGCTGGCGATGGTGTCGCTGCTGCTCGCCTTCGCGGTGCTCTACAGCCGGTACCGGTCTGCGGTGCTCGCCGGCATCGTGATGGCGAGCGTGCCGATGGCCATGGTGGGCGGCGTGGTCGCGCTCTGGATCGCCGGTGGCGAACTGTCGATCGCCGGGCTGGTCGGCTTCGTCACCCTGGCCGGCATCGCCGCGCGCAACGGCATCCTGAAGATCAGCCACTACATCAACCTCGCGATGCACGAAGGCGAGGCCTTCGGCCGGGCGCTGGTGGTGCGTGGCAGCCTGGAACGGCTGACCCCGGTGCTGATGACCGCGCTCACCGCTGCCGTAGCCCTGGCGCCGCTGCTGGTCGGCGCCGACCAGCCGGGCAAGGAGATCCTGCACCCGGTCGCCGTCGTGATCTTCGGCGGACTGGTCAGTTCGACGCTGCTCGATACGCTCGTCACGCCGGTGATGTTCCTGCGCTGGGGGAAGCAGCCACTGGAGCGGTTGCTGGCGGAGCGGCCCGGCGAGCGTTTCTGAACCAAGAAAAGGAGCGTGCGATGCATGACCTGAATACGCGGATGGACCGGCGAAGGGCCGTGATCGCCCTGGGTACGCTGCTGATCGGCGGGCCGGCGTTCGCGCATACCAGCGCGGAACTGGCGAACCGGGTCGGGCCCAACGGCGGGCGGATGCGTGCCACGCCCATGCTGCACCTCGAACTGGTCGCAACGGAGGACGGGCTCGTCCTTTACGTGTACGACCACGACGACCGGCCGGTCAGCACCCGGGGTGCTTCCGGCCGGGCGACCGTGCTGCTCGGCGCCGAGCGCACCGACATCCGGCTCGAGCCGACCGGCACCCATGCGCTGCGTGGCAGTGGCCGGCTGGTCGCCGATCCGAAGCTGCGCGTCGCGGTATCGGTGACGCTCGCCGGAGGCAAGCCGCAGCAGGAGCGGTTCGAACCCTTCCAGCCCTCGACCGCCGCGCGGAAGAAGTGACCCCGGCCGGTGGTCGCCGGCGCGCACATCCACCGAGGCGACCCGATGGACCCGATGCTTCGTCCGTCCACGCCTGGCAGGGGACGCGTGCCTGAGTCGTCCGTCGCTGCGCGGCTGTTCGTCGCGGAGATCATCCAGGTGCAGGCGGCCGAGATCGCCTCGATGCAGGCGTGGCTGAAGAAGCGCGGGCGGTAGCTGCAGCCCGGCGGCGCCGGATGGCACAATGAAGGCCATGCCGAGGAGGAGCCGCAGATGACACGCACGCTGATCAAGGATGCCAGCGTCGTCACCATGGACGATTCGCTGGGCGACCTGCCGCGCGGTGACATCCTGGTCGAGGACGACCGGATCGTCGCAGTCGCCCCGTCGATCGACGCCAGCGAGGCGCTGGTCGTCAACGCAGCCGGGATGATCGCCATCCCCGGCCTCGTGAACAGTCACATCCATACCTGGGAGATCGCGCTGCGCGGCATCGGCGCCGACTGGGTGAGTTCGCGCGACTACTTCGGCACGCTCCACGGCAACCTCACCCACCGCTTCGAGGCGCCGGAGAACCGCGTGGTCAACCTGGCCGGCGCGTTGGCGCAGATCGACGGCGGGACGACGACGATCTTCGACTGGTGCCACAACCTGCGCCACCCGGACATGTCGGATGCGGCCATCGATGGCCTGGAGGCCTCGGGTATCCGCGCGGTGTTCGGCCACGGCACCGCGAAGCCGATGTACGAGGACAAGTCCGCCGGGAAGTCGTACACCGAGATCGGCCAGCCGCGCGCCGAGGTGCACCGGCTGCGCACCGGCCGGCTGGCGTCCGACGATCGGCTGGTGACGATGGCGCTGGCCATCCTGGGTCCGGACTGGAGCACCTACGAGGTTACCGAGTCCGACATCCGGCTCGCGCGCGAGTACGGGCTGATGAACAGCGCGCACACCTATGGTCGGCCCGGCAAGCGGGTCGCGCCCGATGGCATGTGGCGCCTGCAGAAGGCCGGACTGCTCGGCCCGGACCATAACGTCGTGCACGGCAACTGCCTCGGCGACGACGAACTCAGGATGATCATCGACGCAGGGTGCTCGACCTCGGCCACCTGCATCGCGGAGATGATGAACTGCGAATACCCGGCGCTGCTCGGCCGGGTCGAGCGCTTCGGCGGCATGCCCGCGATCGGCACGGACGTCGATCCCTACTTCAATGCGTCGATGCTCGCCGAGATGCGCCGCTGCTTCTACCAGCAGCGCGAACTGGACAACGTCGCGGCGGCGCGCGCTGGCCGCCATCCCCCGGCAGCGCACGCCACCACCACCCGCTCGGTGCTGCGCTGGGCGACGATGGGTGGCGCCCGGGCGCTGCGCATGGACCACCGGATCGGCTCGCTCACGCCGGGCAAGCAGGCCGACCTGGTCCTGGTGCGCACCGATGACCTCAACATGTTCCCGTCGCTGCCCGGTGGCGACCCGGTGCATGCGGTCGTGATGAGTGCCGAGACCGCGAACATCGACAGCGTGATGGTCGCCGGACGCTTCCTGAAACGGCACGGACGCCTCTCCTGTCCCGGCCCGGCGCTGCGCCAGCTGAAGGCGGAACTGCTCGGTGTGCGCGAGCGGGTGATGGCGCGTGGCGGCTACGCGTACCGTCCGGCCGCTGCCGGCGAGCGCATCTACGCCTGAGTCGGTGCGGGCGGGTGCGCCCCCCGCGGTCCGCGTTCGCAGGCCGCGGGGGGGGGCAGGGGCTCCTGGCGGGTGCGCCGCACCTGTCCCGCATGTCTCAGGGCTGACCAAGGGTGGGCTCTGCTAAGCTCCCCCGATCAGCGTCCGGCCTGTCCGCCGGTTCGCCCGCCAAGGGGAGTCCGATGCATCCGCCCAGTCCTGTCTTCCGGTCCCGGCCGCTGCGCCGGTCTCTGTTCGGGGTATCAGCAGGGCTTGCCCTGCTGGCCATGGCCGCTGCAGCCTCCGCGGCCGGCTACCCTGACCGTCCGATCCGGCTGATCATGGGTTTTCCGCCGGGCAGCACCGTCGACATCCTGGCGCGTCCGGTCGCGCAGCGACTGTCGGAAGCCTTCGGGCAGCCGGTGATCGTCGACAACCGCTCGGGCGCCACCGGCATCATTGCCAACGAACTGGTGGCCCGGGCGCAGCCCGACGGCCACACGCTGCTTGCCGCGCCCAGTTCGTCGCTGACCAGCACGCCGCACCTCACCGCCCGACTGCCCTACGATGCGCTGCGTGATTTCGTCGCCGTGGCCCAGCTGAGCGCATTCGGCTATGTGCTGGTGGTGAATCCGGCGCTGCCGGCGAAGAACGTTCGCGAACTGATGGCCCTTGCGAACGCCCGGCCTGATGGCCTGACCTACGGCTCGTCGGGGACCGGCAGCGGATTTCACCTGGCGGGCGAGTTGTTCCAGCGGTTGGGCAAGGTCAGGCTGCTGCACGTGCCCTACAAGGGCGGGCCGCCTGGCATTACCGACCTGATGGCCGGCCGCATCGACTTCATGTTCTACAGCCTGGCGGTGATCCACCCGCAGATCCGCGCCGGCAAGCTGCGCGTGATCGCGGTGACCGCGCCGCAGCGCGACCCGCTGCTGCCCGAGGTGCCGACGATGGCCGAGGCCGGCGTCCCCGGCTACGAGGCGACCGGCTGGCACGGCATCTTCGCCCCGGGCGGCACGCCACGCGAGGTGGTCGGGCGGCTCAATGCGGAGGTGGTACGCATCCTCGGGCAGCCCGAGGTGCGCGAGATCTGGGCGCAGCAGGGCATGGGCATCACTGCCGCGGATCCGGCCCGGCTGGCGAAGCGGATGCGCGAGGACTTCGACTTCTACGGCAAGCTGATCCGCGCCGCCGGCATCAAGGGCGACGGCGCCTGAGCGCTGCCTGCCGATTGGCTGCCCGACCCTTCACGTCCTCCACCTCAGACCGCAGGAGCATCGATGTCGCACTGGTTCCAGTACTTCCCCACCCAGTTCATGTGGTCGCAGGGCGTGATGTCCGCGATCGAGATGATCCCGTTCGGTGCCGCGGCGATGGGCGAGATCGACCAGGTCGGCCAGCGACTGCGCGACCGCATCGGTGACAACGCCGCCTGGTGCGACGAGTGGGCGGCGATGGGCGCGCAGATGGAGGCACGCGCCCGGGCACAGGCCGCCCTCGGCCACGAACTCACCGCGGGCACGTACTTCCTGCACGCCGCCACCTACTTCGGCTATGGCGAGCGCTTCCTGCACATGGGCGAGCGCAAGCTGCAGGTGTACGGCAGTTGCCTGTCCAACTTCGCCGAAGGCATGAAGCGGCGGCACCCGCGTGCGGAACGGGTCAGCGTGCCCTACGAGGGCACCACGCTGCCGGCGTGGTTCATGCCCGCCCAGGGTACCGATGGCCGACCCGCGCCCACGGTGGTCTTCTTCAACGGGCTGGACGGCACGAAGGAGGTCGGCATCCTGTACGGCGGGGTAGCGCTGGCCGAACGCGGCATCAACACGCTGGCGATCGACGGACCTGGGCAGGGCGAGGCACTTCGACTGCAGGGGATCACTGCCCGGTTCGACTCCGAGGCGCCGGCCGGAGCCGCGTTCGACTACCTCGCCGCACGATCCGACGTCGATCCGGCCCGGATCGCGATCATGGGCATCAGCATGGGCGGCTACTACGCACCGCGCGCGGCGGCAATGGACCCGCGCTTCGCCGCCTGCGTCGCCTGGGGCGGCCACTTCGACTACCACGAGGCCTGGGTGCGCCGCCGGCGCGAGATCGAAAGCGGCGGCACGCGGGTGTCAGCGCCGTTCTTCCACCTGCTGTGGGTGCTCGGCGTGCCCGACATGGACGCGGCGATGAAGAAGCTCGAGCAGTTCACGCTGGAGGGCATCGCCGGGCGTATCGCCTGTCCTTTCCTGTGCGTGCACGGCGAGAACGACACCATCGTCCCGGTCGACTATGCCCGGCGCCTGCAGGCGGCCGTCGGCTCGAACGACAAGTCACTGCACGTGTTCGATGCGCGGGAGGGCGGCAGCGAACACTGTCAGGGCGACAACCGCATCCTGGGCGCGACCTACGTGGCCGACTGGCTGGCCGACCGCCTCGTGAAGGGGCTGCCCGCGCGCGGCTGAGCGGCTGGGCGTGGGCGGCAGGGCGCTGCGCGCGCCATCGCCTATTTCTGCCCTTCGCTCCGGGTCAGCTCGAGGTAGCGCAGTCGCAGTTCGTTGTATTTCACGCGCAGGGCTTCCTGGTCGCCGCGCCGCTGTGTGATCTGCCGCTCGGTATCGCTGACCTCGCCGGCGATGCGCGCGGCATCGTCGGCGAGCTGCCGGGGCGGCGGCTTGCCGGATTTCTCGAACGGCTCCAGGCGCCGCCGCAGTTCGGCGTCGCTGGAACGCAGCTGCTTCAGGTGCGTCTCGAGTCCGACGATGGTGGCGTCCAGCAGCCCGATGTCGCGGTCACGCCGCGCATCGATCTCGCGTTCGCTCGTGTAGGAATTGAGCAGCGCCAGGTCGCGCTTGCGCTGGGTGACGCGTTCCTGGGCATCGGCCTTGCGCCGGGCCTCTTCCTCCTGCTTGGCGCGCAGGGCCTCGCCGCTCAGTACTCCGTCGCTCTTGCGCACCGTCACGCCACGCTGGTTCAGTTCGCGCGTCGGGTTGTTCGCATACTCCGGCGGCACCGTGTAGCCGCAACCGACCTGCCGGCCGCTGGCGTCCGTCCAGCAGAGGATGGGCGACTTGCCAGCGGGCGGGTTGGCTGCGGGCGCGATGCCTGCCCCCAGCAGCAGCAGGGCGGCGAGGGCCGGAGGCACGCGGCGCATTCAGCGGCTCCCGTACAACGCCCTGTACTGCTCGACGGCGGCCAGCGAGGTCGTCATCGCGGGGTCGTTCGACAGGTAGTCGACGATGTCGTCGAGGTTCGCGATGCTCACCACGGGCAGTCCCATCTGGTTGCGCACTTCGTCCACCGCCGACAGCGCGCCGGTGCCGCGTTCCATCCGGTCGAGCGCGATGACCACGCCAGCCGCACGGGCGCCGCCGGCCGCGATGTGGGTCAGCGACTCGCGCACCGAGGTGCCGGCCGAGATCACGTCATCGATGATCAGCACCGCCCCCTCCAGGCGCGCGCCGATGATCGAGCCCCCCTCGCCGTGGTCCTTGACCTCCTTGCGGTTGAACGCATAGGGATGGTTGTGGCCACGGCGCGCGAGCGCGATCGCGACCCCGGCCACCAGCGGGATGCCCTTGTAGGCCGGGCCGTACAACATGTCGAAGCGCAGGCCGGAATCGAGGATCGCCGACGCATACAGCTCGGTCAGTCGGCCCAGCGAGGCGCCGTCCTTGAACAGCCCGGCGTCGAAAAAGTATGGAGAATCCCTGCCGGCCTTTGTCACAAAGTGACCAAAACGCAAGGCCTGGCATTCGGTGGCGAACGAGACGAACTGCTTGCGGTAACTGTCCATCGGTAGGTGTCGTACGTGAAAAGTGTTTCGTTTCAAGGAATTCTGGCGTTGCCAGCGTCGCGGCCATTACACTCGGTGCCGCTGACGCGTGGTCGCCCCGCGTGCGCAGGCGCGCACACCGTCCCGACCATCGGTCCCTAGCGACTTTCGTGCCGAGCCTGCCTCGGGCGATCATCAACCGCAACTCCGATCCTGTCCATCGCCATCGCATGCTTCGACTGACCACCGCCAACGTCAACGGCATCCGTTCTGCGGCCAGCAAGGGTTTCTTCGACTGGATGCCGCGCAGTGATTCGGACATCGTGTGCCTGCAGGAGGTGAAGGCTCAGGTGTGCGACCTCGACGCGCGGCTGACCACCCCGGAGGGCTGGTTCGCCGCGTTCCACTGCGCCGAGAAGCGCGGCTACAGCGGCGTGGCCATTTACTCGCGGCGCCAGCCCGACCGGGTGGTCGAGGGGATGGGCGTGCCTGAGATCGACCGGGAAGGGCGCTTCCTGCGCTGCGACTACGGCGCGCTCTCGATCGTGTCGATCTATCTGCCGTCCGGTTCTGCCGGGCCGCACCGCCAGGCCGCCAAGTTCGCCTTCCTCGAGGCGTTCATGCCGCAACTGCTCAGCCTGCGTGCCGAGCAGCGCGAGGTCATCCTCTGCGGCGACTGGAACATCGCCCACCAGGCGATCGACCTGAAGAACTGGCGCAGCAACCAGAAGAACTCGGGATTCCTGCCCGAGGAGCGCGCCTGGCTGACCGAGGTGTTCGACCGCCATGGTTGGGTCGATGTATTCCGCCGGGTCGACGACCGCCCGGAGCAGTACACGTGGTGGTCCAATCGCGGCCAGTCGTGGGCGAAGAACGTCGGCTGGCGTATCGACTACCAGATCGCCACGCCGGGCGTCGCTCAGGCGGCGGTGCGCGCTTCGATCTACAAGGAGCAGCGCTTCTCCGATCATGCGCCGCTGACGATCGACTACGATCTCGAATGGTGAACCGATGAGCCAGGCAAGCGACTCCGTGGCTGCTGGGGCGCCGCTGCCCGCGCCTGCCACCGCCACGCGCCCCGGCTGGCGTGGCTGGATCGACGCGGCGAAGGTGTACGGCGAGCCGCCGGTGGCGCGAATGCTGCTGCTCGGCTTCTCGGCCGGCCTGCCGCTGCTGCTGGTGTTCGGCACGCTGTCGTTCTGGTTGCGCGAGGCGGGCATCGACCGCACCACGATCGGCTTCCTCAGCTGGGTGGCGCTCGCCTATGCGTTCAAGTGGGCCTGGGCACCGCTCGTCGACCGCCTGCCGATCCCGCTGCTCACTCGCCGCATCGGCCGGCGCCGCAGCTGGCTGCTGCTGTCGCAGGCCACGATCATGGTCGCGCTCTGCGGCATGGCCTTCTCCGACCCGCAGCGGGCACTGCAGCCGCTGGTGCTGTTCGCGCTGCTGCTGGCGTTCGCATCCGCGACCCAGGACATCGCGCTCGATGCCTTTCGCATCGAATCGGCCGGCGTCGAGCGCCAGGCGGCGATGGCCGCGGCCTACCAGACCGGATACCGGGTCGCGATGATCTGGGCCGGCGCCGGCGTGCTCTGGGTAGCCGCCCGATTCGACCCGAGCGAGGCCACCTACGAGCAGGCGCCGTGGATGGTCGCCTATCTGGTGATGGCGGCCTCCATGCTCGTGGGCATCGCCACGGTGCTGCTGTCGCCTGAGCCGGTGGCGCGTCCGCTGCCCGGCGCGGCCGAGCACGAACGCGCGATGGCCGAGCGGCTGGAACGACGCCTGCCGCGACGGGTGGCCCGACTCGCCGCCTGGCTGCACGGCGCGGCCGTCAGCCCCTTCGTCGACTTCATCGTGCGCTACCGCTGGCATGCGCTGCTGATCCTTGCGCTGATCTCGGTCTACCGCATCTCCGACGTCGTGATGGGCGTGATGGCCAATCCCTTCTACCGCGACATGGGCTTCACCAAGGACGAGGTGGCTGCGGTATCGAAGTTGTACGGGCTGGTGATGACGCTTGCCGGCGTCGGCCTGGGCGGGCTGATGGCGATGAAGCTCGGCGTCACCCGGGTGCTGTTCCTCGGCGCGCTGCTGTCGGCGCTGACCAATCTGCTGTTTGCCTGGCTCGCCGGTCGCGGCCACGACCTCGACGCGCTGATCTGGATCATCTCGGCGGACAATCTGTCCGCCGGCATCGCGTCCTCGGCCTTCATCGCCTACCTGTCCGGGCTGACCAACGTGTCCTACTCGGCCACTCAGTACGCACTGTTCACATCGGTCATGCTGCTGCTGCCAAAGTTCCTGGCCGGCTTTTCGGGCTGGGCGGTCGACCAGGTCGGCTATGCCGCCTTCTTCACCGGCACAGCGCTGCTCGGCCTGCCGGTGCTGCTGCTGGTCTGGCTTGCCGGTCGGGTGAGCCGACCGCCGCCGGCACCGCCGGACGGGGCCGCGACAGCCTCGGCGTCGGTGATGTAGGCTGCGCACGCGGCCGGAACCGGCCCAGCAGGCGCGAACGCAAAGGAGGAATGAACATGCCAGACAGCCATCGTGCACCCGTGATCGGTGCGTCAGCCGGCGGCGCCGCGTGCGCAGGCAGCCATGCCAGGCCGGCCGCGGATCGCCGCCGATCATCGACCGCTGCTGCTGCCGTCGCGCTGGCCGCACTGGTGGCAGCGGGACCCGCCGTCGCCCAGGGACGCGCCGCGGACTTCCCGACCCGGCCGATCCGCATCATCATCGGCTTCACGCCAGGCGGCCAGCCGGACATCTTCTCGCGCCTGATCGCCTCCCGGCTGACCGACGTACTCGGCCAGAACGTCCTGGTCGACAACCGGCCGGGGGCGGGCGGCACGATCGGTGCGAAGCTGGTGGCCGACGCCGTGCCTGACGGCCACACGCTGCTCGCGGTATCCGGCGCGCACGTGATCCAGCCTGCGGTGGCGCGGGTGTCCTACGACACTGTGCGCGATTTCGCGCCCATCGCCCAGATGTTCACCAGCGCCTACCTGCTGGTGGTCCCGAATACGCTCCCCGCCAGCAGCGTGCGCGAGTTCATCGCCCTGGCGCAGGCCCGGCCCGGGCAGCTCAACTTCAGTTCGGCCGGCACCGGCAGCGGCACCCATTTCGCGGCCGAGATGTTCCGCGAAGCGGCGAAGATCGACGTGGTCCACGTGCCGTTCAAGGGCATCCCCGAGGCGATCACCGACACCATCGCCGGACGCGTCCAGTTCTTCATGGCGCCGCTGTCGAGCGTGATGTCGATGGTCAAGGACGGCAAGCTGCGCCCGGTCGCGGTATCCACCGCGAAGCGCGTGAGCACGCACCCCGAGGTGCCGACGATCGGCGAGACCCTGCCCGGCTTCGATTTCGACTCCTGGGGCGGGATGCTGGCGCCGGCGAAGACGCCGCGCCCGGTGATCGACCGGATCAACGCCGAGATGGGACGCGCACTGGCGCTGCCGGACATCGTCGCCCGGATGCGCGCGCTCGGCGCCGAACCGGCACACGGTACGCCCGAGGCCTTCGGACGCTTCATCCGGGAGCAGCTGGCGGTGATCGCCGCGGTGGCGAAGCGCGCCGGCATCAACCCGCCCTGAGGCGAGACGCAGGCCTCGCGGCCGCTGCCGCGGGGTACGGGTAGCACGCTACTCGATGACGATCTTCTGCTCGCGGATCACCCGACCCCAGCGTTCGAGCTGGGTACGGATCCAGCGGGTCGCCTCGGCCGGGGTGCTGCCGACCGGCTCCAGCCCCTGTTCGCCCAGCCGTTCGCGCATGTCGGGTTGGGCGAGGATCCGCACGGTCTCGGCATTGAGCCGCGCGATGATCTCGGCCGGCGTGCGCGCCGGCGCCAGCAGCGCAACCCACGACTCCGCCTCGAAGCCGGGCAACGTCTCGTTCATCGTCGGCACGCCGGGCAGGGCCGGGCTGCGCTTCTCCGAAGTCACTGCGATCGCCCGCAGCTTGCCCGACTTCCAGTGGCCGGAGATGCTGGGTACGGTCGCGAACATCGCATCGACCTGCCCGCCGATCAGGTCGGCCAGCGCGCCCGAGGCCCCCTTGTAAGGCACCTGCGTGACATCGACCTTCGCGGTCAACTCGAGCAACTCGACCAGCAGGCGTGCCGGAGAACCTGGCCCGACGATTGCATTGTTGAGCGCGCCGGGCTTCGCCCGCGCGAGGCTCAGCAGTTCCTTCACCGTACGTGCCGGCACCGCCGGGTGCACGACCAGCACCAGCGGCCCTCGCACCAGCAGCGAGATCGGCGCGAGATCGTTCAGCGTGTCGTAGCCGATGTTCCGGAACAGGTGCGGATTGGTGGCATGGCTGTCGAACACCGTGAGCAGCGTGTAGCCGTCCGGATTCGCCTTGACCGCGGCGGCGGTACCGATCGTGCCGCCTGCACCCGGACGGTTCTCGATGATCACGGGCTGGCCGAGCGCCTCCGACAGCCGCGTTCCGACCAGCCGCGCGGTGATGTCGGCCAGGCCCGCCGGTGCGTTGGGCACGATCATCCGGATGGGGCGTGACGGCCATGCGGTACCGGCGGCCGCCTGTGCCAGTGCGTCGGTCGCAGACAGCGCGGCAGCCAGCGCGGCGATCGACGTTGCAGGCAGGAGCTGGCGGCGTCGGCCCGCGTGGCGTGGAGCGCTCGCACCGGCGGCGCCCGGGCCTGTGTGTGACAGGCGATGGTCTGTGGACAAGCGGTTCCTCCTCGGGTCCTGCCCGGGTTCTTTTGACGGCGGCCGCGGGCACGGGTAAGTTTGCAGCATCCCGAGCGGGGCTGCCAACCCGCGTCTGACCGCAGAGCCATCCAATGCCAGAGATCCAGGACACCATCGCCGCGCCGAGCCTCGAGGGTGCAGTGAGCGCCGCCGAGTGGACGCTGCGCTGCGAACTCGCGGCCGCGCACCGGCTGGTCGCGCACTTCGTGTTCGTCGACATGACGTACAACCACATCTCGGCGCGCTGTCCGGACAACCCTGAGCACTTTCTGGTCAAGGCCGACAACGTGTTCATGGAGCAGGTCACCGCGTCGAACCTGGTCAAGTACGATCTTTCCGGGCGCCAGGTCTCGCCGTCGCCGTGGAAGGCGAGTCCTGCGGCCTACAACGTGCATGCCTCGGTGCTGGCCGCGCGCCCGGAGATCATGGCCGCGGTGCATACCCATTCGCCCGCCAACCTCGCGGTATCGGCGCAGGCCGAAGGCCTCATGCCCTTGACCCAGCAGGCGATGCGCTTCTACGAGCGGATCGCGTATTACCCGAACGAGGTCGACGACACCACGCGCGAGGGCACCGACCTGATGGCGCGCGCGCTCGGGGACAGGTGGGTGATGATCCTCGAGAACCACGGCGCACTGGTATGCGGCACCACGGTCGCCGAAGCTTACATCTACCACCACTTCTTCGAACTGGCCTGCCGTGCGCAGATCGGCGCGCTTGCCGGCGGCGCGAAGGTGAAGATGCCGTCGCGCGAGACCTGCATCGAGCGCGCGCGCAAGTTCGGCCGCGTCGGTGCCTACGATTCGAAGAGCCGCGACTGGGTCGCGAGCATGGCGCTGGTCGAACAGAAGTACCCCGACTACCGCAACTGAGCGGCTGCAGACCGCACGAGGAGAAAGACGTTGGCTGAATTCAGGCTGCTGAACCATCGCGGCGCTGGTGGCGAGCCCCGCGCGGCGATCCTCGCCGGCGAGGACCGGGTGATCGACCTTGCCGAGGCTCTTCCCGGCATCCCGTGGGCAGGCTCCACGCTGTCGGTGCTCGGCGCCTGGGATACCGCCGAGCCGAGGCTTTCAGAACTCGCCGGTGCGGCCGGCGTGGCTTCGCGACCGCTGTCGTCGGTCGAGTTGATGGCGCCATTGCTGTACCCGCCCGCGATCTACTGCACCGGGGCGAACTACCAGGCCCACGCGGGCGAGATGTCCGCCGAGGGTGCCGGCGTCGACAAGGCCACGACCGAGCCCTACCTGTTCCTCAAGTCCGGACCGCATTGCGTGGTCGGGCCGACTGACGAGATCCGCCTGCCAGCCATCTCGAAGAAGGTGGATTGGGAGGGCGAGTTCGCCGTGGTGATCGGCCGCCGTGCGCGCAACGTGTCCGTTGCCGATGCCATGAAGCATGTCGCCGGCTACACCGTGATGAACGACGTGTCGCTGCGCGACCTTTCGCGCCGGCCCGACTGGCCGCGCTGGAATATCGACTGGTTCGGCCACAAGAACTTCGAGACTGGCGCACCGATGGGGCCGTGGATCGTGCCGGCCTCGCAGGTACCGGATCCTTACGCCTGCCGTCTGGAGACCTGGGTCAACCAGGAGCGGATGCAGGACACGCTGGTGGCCGACCTGATCTTCAACGTGGCCGAGCTCATCGAGTACCTGAGCCGGCGAATGACACTCCTGCCGGGCGATGTGATCGCCACCGGCACCCCGTCCGGCGTCGGCCGCCCGCGCGGTATCTTCCTGAAGCCGGGCGACCGCGTGCGAGTCACCATTTCGGGCATCGGCACCATCGACAACCCCGTGGTCCAGGGCGAGTAGGCGGAGGCGGGCGATGGCTTCGCAGGCTGTGACCGGAGAGCCCGGCCGGCGCCATGATGTCGGAGGCGTGCTGCTCGATCGGCCGTTCCGCATCCGCCGCCTGGGGCACTTCGGCTACAACGTGGACGATGTCGCCGCCTGTCTGGATTTCTACTGCGAGGGCCTGGGTCTGCGCATCTCCGACCCGCAGGACCTTGCCGCGAACCACCCCAGGCGTGAGCAGCTCAAGGCGCTTGGGGATACCAATCTGTACTTCATCCGGCACGCCACCGACCACCATTCGTTCGTGCTGTTCAATCGGCGGGTATTCGAGGCGCTGGGACGCGCCGACGCCTTGCCGCCCGCGGTCGACCTGAACCAGCTGACCTGGCAGGTGGGCAGCCTTGCCGAGGTGTCGAATGCCATCGACTACTTCGCCGCGCACGGCATCGCCATTAACCGCGTGGGGCGCGACATGCCCGGGTCCAACTGGCACGTCTATCCGATGGACCCGGAGGGGCATCGCAACGAGCTGTACTACGGCATCGAGCAGGTCGGCTGGTCGGGCATGGCCAAGCCACGCGCGATGCACGAGCGAGGTTTCCGGCAGCGCCCCACGCTTCCCCAGGTGGGCGAACTCACCGAGGTCGAGCGGATGCTCGCCCAGGGCATCGATCCGTCCTCCGGCTTCCGCCATCCCGAGGTGTTGCCCGCGGTACACGATGTCGACGGCGTGCTGCTGTCCCGCCCCTTCAAGGTGGTACGCAACGGGCCGCTGCGGCTGTTCTGCGACGACCTCGATGCGATGGCCCGGTTCTATGTCGACCGGCTCGGCTTCGCGGTGACCGAGGTAGTGCAGTGGCAGGGCCACCGCTGCCTGTTCCTCCGCTGCAACACCGAGCACCATTCGCTCGCGCTGTACCCGGCGGCACTGCGCGCCACGCTTGGCTGGCCAGGGCCGTCCACCGTGCTTGGCTTCGGCTTCCAGGTCGCCACCTACCGGCAGCTGAAGGTGGCGATCGCCTGGCTTGCGCAGCGCGGCTGCCGGTTCGTCGACCTTCCCGCGGAACTGAGCCCGGGTATCGACTGGTTCGCCACGGCCCTCGATCCGGCCGGCCATGCGGTCCAGCTCTACTTCTCGATGCGCCAGGTCGGAAGCGACGGCCGGTACACGCCTGCCATGCCCCGGCCCGTGCCTCCGCTGGACGCATGGCCTGACGTGATCGAGGGTACGCCCGACGCCTACACCGGCGAGACGTTCAACGGGCCGTGGGGTTGAAGTACCGTCGCGCCGGCGATCCGGCCGGCCTGCAAGGCCCTGCGGTTCAGCCGTTGCCGCTGCCGAACCGGTAGACGGCGAGCGAACCGCGCAGGTTGGGCAGGGCAGTCACCTCGCGCCCCTCGTGCAGCACGACACGTTCGAGGATGCGGATGCGCTGCGCTGCGCAGAACGCCTCGAAGTCGGTCAGCGTGCACAGGTGGATGTTAGGCGTGTCGTACCAGTGGTACGGGAACTCGCCGTTCACCGGCATGCGGCCGAGCGCGAGCTGGATGCGGTTGCGCCAGTAGCCGAAGTTGGGGAACGAGACGATGCCTTCGCGGCCCACTCGCAGCATCTCGCTGAGGATGTGCTCGCTGTTCTTCATCGCCTGCAGGGTCAGCGACAGCACGACGTAGTCGAAGGAGCCGGGGTCGAAGCCGGACAGCCCTGACTCGAGGTCCATCTGCAGCACGTTGATGCCGTTGCGCACGCAGGCGGGGATCTTCGCGTCGTCGATCTCGATGCCGTAGCCGCGCACCCCGAGCGATTCGCGCAGGTGGCGCAGCAGGGAGCCGTCGCCGCAGCCGAGGTCGAGCACCTTCGCCTGGCGGCCGATGCGCCCGGCGATCACGGCGAAGTCGGCGCGCGGCCCCTTCATCGCACACCCCCGGCCACTTCGGCATCGATGCGTTCGAGGTAGGCGCGCACCAGCGCGTGGTAGCGCGGGTCGTCCAGCAGGAAGGCGTCGTGGCCGTGCGGGGCGTCGATCTCGCCGTAGGTGACGTCAAGCTGGTTGCGCAGCAGTGCCTGCACGATCTCTCGCGAACGCTCCGGTGCGAAGCGCCAGTCGGTGGTGAAGGAGACCACCAGGAACGCCGCCCGGGCCGTGGCAAGCGCCTTCGCCAGGTCACCGCCGGACTCGAATGCCGGGTCGAAGTAGTCGAGCGCCTTGGTGATGCGCAGGTAGGTGTTCGCGTCGAAGTATTCGGCGAACTTGCCGCCCTGATAGCGCAGGTAGGACTCGATCTGGAACTCGGGCTCGAACCCGTACCCGATGCTGCCGTTCCTCAGCTGGCGGCCGAACTTGCTCGCCATTGCATCGTCGGAGAGATAGGTGATGTGGCCGACCATGCGCGCCACGCGCAGCCCGCGCACCGGCGTCGCCCCATGGGCGTAGTAGTCGCCGCCATGGAACTCCGGGTCGGTGAGGATCGCCTGCCGCGCGACCTCGTTGAACGCGATGTTCTGCGCGGACAGGTTCGGCGCGCAGGCGATCACCAGTGCATGGCCCAGACGGTCGGGGAACTGGCGGGTCCAGGACAGCGACTGCATCGCGCCCAGGCTGCCGCCCATCACCGCCGCGAAGCGTTCGATGCCCAGGTGGTCGGCGAGCCGCGCCTGGGCCGCGACCCAGTCCTCGACCGTGACCAGCGGGAAGCTCGCGCCGTAAGGGCGGCCGGTCGCCGGGTCGATGCTCATCGGGCCGGTGGAGCCGAAGCAGCCGCCGAGGTTGTTTACGCCGATCACGAAGAAGCGGTCGGTGTCCACCGGCTTGCCGGGGCCGATGATGTTGTCCCACCAGCCGACGTTGTCCGGGTCGTTCGCATAGAAGCCGGCCACGTGGTGCGAAGCGTTCAGCGCATGGCAGACGAGGATGGCATTCGAGCGATCGGCGTTCAGGCTGCCGTAGGTCTCGTAGACGAGTTCATATCCGGCAATCGAGCGGCCGCAGCGCAGCTGCAGCGGTTCGCTGAAGGTTGCGCGCTGCGGCGTGACGGCACCGACCGATCGGGCCGGGGTGGGGGTATCCATGCGGCTGGAGTGCAGGTGGAACGAGTGGGGACGCGGATGCCGGGCCGGCCACGGGGCCGGAAACGAAAAAGCCCCGGTGTGCTTGCGCAGGCCGGGGCGGAGAAATCTTCATTTCTCTTTAGCCGAATTTGTAGCGCGCCCGCAAGCTGAACTCAAATCGGCGCGTAGTCACAACGTGCACGGTAACCCCGCGGGCGGCGGCTGTCAAACGCCCGGGCGGCCGTCCGCGCATCCGTTCAGGCGTTCAGCCGCTCGACCAGGCGCCGCACGCGGTCCGGGTCGCGCGTGCGCACGATCCGGCGGGCCATCGTCGAGATATCCGACAGCTGCGTCTTCAGGATCCGCTGCTTCACCTCGAGCAGGAAGGCCGGGTGCATGGAGAGCTGGCGCAGGCCGAGGCCGATCAGCAGGCGCGTCAGGTCGACGTCGCCCGCCATCTCGCCGCAGACAGCGACCGGTACCCCGGCGCGGCGGGCCCGCTCGGCGACCCCGGCGATCAGTGACAGCACCGCCGGATGCAGTGGATCGTACAGATGGGCGACCGCGTCGTCGGTGCGGTCGATGGCGAGCGTGTACTGGATCAGGTCGTTGGTGCCGATCGACAGGAAGTCGAGGTGGCGCAGGAACACGTCGAGGGCAATCGCGGTGGCGGGTATCTCGACCATGCCGCCAATCGCCACACTCGGCGCGAACGCGATGCCGTCGTCGACCAGGCTCGCGCGCGCCCGGGCCACCGCTGCCAGCGTCTGCGCCAGTTCCTGCTTGGTCGAGAGCATCGGGACCAGGATGTTCAGGGTGCCGAACGCCGAGGCGCGCAGCAGCGCTCGCAGCTGGGTGTGGAACAGCGGCGGGTCGGCGAGGCACAGGCGGATCGCGCGCAGCCCCAGTGCCGGGTTGGCGGAGGCCCGCTCCGAGCCGCGCAGCGTCTTGTCGGCGCCGATGTCGAGCGTGCGGATGGTGACGGGCAGCCCGTCCATCGCCTGTGCCACTGCGCGATAGGCTTCGAACTGCTCGTCCTCGTCGGGCAGCTCGTCGCGGTTCATGAACAGGAACTCGGTGCGGAACAGGCCCACGCCCATGCCACCGTTGAGCCGGACCTCGGCGACGTCATCCGGGCCTTCGATGTTGCCGAGCAGTTCGATCGATGTGCCGTCGATGGTCGCGGCGGGCCGGGTCGCGAGGCGCTGGAGCTTCGCGCGCTCGATACCCAGCGCCTCCTGGCGCAGGCGGTATTCCGAGAGCACGGACGGATCCGGGTTGACGATCACCACGCCGAGCGTGCCGTCGATGATCAGCATGTCGTTCTCGCGGATCAGCGTGCGCGCGCGATGCAGCGCGACGATCGCCGGTATCGCGAGGCTGCGCGCGACGATCGCGGTGTGCGAGGTCGAGCCGCCCAGGTCGGTCAGGAAACCGGCGAAGGGCAACTGCTTGAACTGCATCATGTCCGCCGGCGACAGGTCGTGTGCGACCAGGATCGCGCGCGCGCTGCCCGGGATGTTCGGCGGCGTGTAGCCGGGCCTGCCGACCAGCACCTTCATCACCCGCTCGACCACCTGCAGGATGTCGCCACGACGCTCGCGCAGGTAGGGATCGTCGATGGTGTCGAACTGGTCGAGCAGCAGGTCGAGCTGGAGCTTGAGCGCCCATTCGGCGTTGCACTGCTGGGCGTCGATCAGGTCGAGTGGTCCCTGCGACAGCGTCGAGTCGGCGAGGATCATCTGGTGCACGTCGATGAACGCGGCGAACTCCGCCGGCGCTGCGGCCGGGATGCTGCCGCGCAGTTGCGCCAGCTCGTCCCGGACGCTGGCGAGCGCAGTCTCGAACCGCCTGCGCTCGTTCGGCAGCTCGCCCGCCGGCACCAGGTAGTGCGCGACTTCGAGCGTGGCGTAGGACACCAGGTGAGCAGGTCCGATCGCGATGCCGTCCGAAGCGCCGATGCCATGCATGGTGAAGCTCATGCGCATCGAACGCGCAGCGGCGGCATCGGCCGCGGCGGCAGCGCTGGCGGTACTGGCCACGCCGCCAGCGGCTGCCGACCCTGAGGGGCGGGCCGTTGAGGCCGTGGCGTCCGGGGTGTCCGGCGGATCGAGCGGGTGATCCATGCCGCCGCTCATTCGCCCTCGCCGAAACGGTCGTTGACCAGGGCCACCAGCGCCGCGGAGGCCTCGGCCTCGTCCGGTCCGTCGGTCTCGATACCGATGCGCACGCCGCGGGCCGCGGCCAGCATCATCACGCCCATGATGCTCTTGGCATTGACCCGGCGCGCGTCACGAGTGAGCCAGATCTCGCACGTGAACCGGCCGGCCAGCTGGGTCAGCTTGGCGGAGGCGCGGGCATGCAGCCCGAGCTTGTTGATGATGTCGACTTCAGTGCGCAGCATCGTCCCGTCTCGTTCCTTCGGCTGTCCCCGCGGGCGCGGCGTCCGGCGTTTCCTGTGTCGGTTGTCCCTGCGGCATGCGGACCACGCCGTCGCAGCCGCCGCTGATCGCCTTGGCCAGCATCTGCTCCAGCGGCTGGTCGCGGTAGGTGAGCGCGCGGATCAGCATCGGCAGGCTTACCCCTGCGATCCCCTCGACCTGTCCCGGCCGCAGCAGTTTCGAGGCCAGGTTGCAGGGCGTGGCCCCGTAGATGTCGGTGAGGATCAGCACGCCGTTGCCGTCGTCGAGGTGCGTCACCAGGTCCTGCGCCTGTGGCAGGATCGCGGCCGGGTCGTCATGGATCGTCACGCCCAGCTGGCGTACCCGCATCGGCCGCTTGCCGAGCACGTGGCTTGCGCAGTGGATCAGGCTCTCGGCGAGCGTGCCATGGGCGATGATCAGGATGCCGATCACCGGTCGGCTCCCCGGGCCGGCCGTGCCGCCAGCCGCTCCAGCGCGTCGATCATCAGGGCTGCCGGATCGCACGGCGTCTGGGCGGCGATCTCCTGCATGCCGGTCGGGCTCGTCACGTTGATCTCGGTGAGGTGGGTGCCGATCACGTCCAGGCCGACCAGCGTGAGCCCGAGGTCGCGCAGCACCGGGCCGACTGTCTCGCCGATCTCGCGGTCGCGGTCGGTCAGCGGCCGCGCCACGCCGGTGCCGCCCGCGGCAAGGTTGCCGCGCGTCTCGCCCGCCCGGGGGATGCGCGCGAGTGCGTAAGGCGCCGGCACGCCGTCGATCAGCAGCACCCGCTTGTCGCCGTCGCGGATCTCCGGCAGGTAGCGCTGCGCCATGATGGTTCGGCGGCCATGGTCGGTGATCGTCTCGATGATCACGCCGATGTTCGGGTCGTCGGTACGCACCCGGAACACGCCGCTGCCGCCCATGCCGTCGAGCGGCTTGAAGATGACGTCGCCATGCTCGGCCAGGAACTCGCGAAGTACCTCGTCGAGGCTCGTCACCAGCGTCGGCGGTGCGAACTGCGGGAAGCGCGCCACCGCCAGCTTCTCGTTGAAGTCGCGGATCGTGCGCGGATCGTTCACTACCCGCGCACCCTGGCGCGCGGCGAGCTCCAGCAGGTGCGTCGCGTAGAGGTACTCGTTGTCGAACGGCGGATCCTTGCGCATCAGCACGATGTCGAAGGTCGGCAGCGGCGCGAACGCCGGTGTCGCGGCCTCGAACCAGTCATGCGGATCGGCGCCGGGAGCCTTCAGGAGGACGCGGGCGGTGCGCCCGAGCACGCGACCGCCGCGCAGGATCAGTTCGCGCGCCTCCATCGCGTGCAGCTCGTGGCCGCGCCGCGCTGCCTCGCGCATCATCGCGAAGGTGGAGTCCTTGTATGTCTTGAAGCTCGCCAGCGGGTCGGCGATGACCAGGAGTTTCATGCCCACATGGTAATGGGGAACGCGCCGGCGGTCACATCCGGCTATCGCGGCGCCGCGACCAGAGTCTCGATCTCGCGCGCGGCGGCGAGCAGCGCGAGCCGGGCGATCACGCCGTAGGCGTAGAAGCGGTTCGGCGCGGCGCCCGGCCCGGCGGCGGGGTCCGGGGTGGAGCACGGCGAGCGGAAGGCCAGCGGGACGAAACTCATGCCGGGCGCGTTCAGGTTCTGGTCCTGGCCGCGTTCGGTGTGGACCCGGTAGAAGCCGCCGACCACGAAGTGGTCCATCATGTACACCACCGGCTCGGCTACTGCGCCCTCGACGTTCTCGAAGGTGTACACGCCTTCCTGCACCAGCACCTCGTGCACCTCCAGCCCTTCCTTGACCACCGCCATCTTCTTGCGCTGGTTGCGGTTGAGCTGCTGCACTTCGCCCGGGTCGCGCA
The DNA here is from genome assembly GCA_947458835.1 of Betaproteobacteria bacterium. Taxonomy (GTDB): domain Bacteria; phylum Pseudomonadota; class Gammaproteobacteria; order Burkholderiales; family CAIKXV01; genus CAIKXV01. Next base: position 21,827 of record CANHBC010000034.1, read on the forward strand.
CCGTCATGATGCCCATGCCGTAGGTGCCGGCATCGGCCTTGACGATCACGAACGGCTCCTGGTCGATGTCGTACTCGCGGTACTTGGCGCGGATGTCCGCCAGCATTTCCGAGACGTACCCCGCCACGCAGTCCTCGCCCTGGCGGTCCTTGAAGTTGATCTTCCCGCAGCGCTCGAACAGCGGGTTGATCAGCCAGGGGTCGATCTTCAGCAGCCCGGCGAACTCCGCAGCCACCGTATCGTAATGAGCGAAGTGCTGCGACTTGCGCCGGGTGGTCCAGCCGGCCTGCAGTGGCGGCAGCACCCACTGGTCGAGGCCTTTCAACACCTCCGGCACCCCGCCCGACAGGTCGTTGTTCAGCAGCACCACGCACGGGTCGAAGCCGTCGACGGTCAGGCGGCTGCCCTTGCGCACCAGCGGTTCCAGCGTGATGGAGCGGCCATCGTCGAGCGCGATGTCGGTGGGCGCCGTGATCTCCGGCAGCAGGGTGCCGATGCGCACCACCAGCCCGGCCGCGCGCAGGATCGTGGTCAGCGCCGCCACGTTCCTGAGGTAGAACTGGTTGCGGGTATGGCTCTCCGGCACCAGCAGCACGCCGCGCGCGTCTGGACAGATCTTCTCGATCGCCGACTGCGTCGCCTGCACGCACAGCGGCAGGAAATCCGGGTTCAGGTTGTTGAAGCCGCCGGGGAACAGATTGGTGTCGACCGGCGCGATCTTGAAGCCGCTGTTGCGCAGGTCGACCGAGCCGTAGAACGGGCTTTCGTGTTCCTGCCACTGGCTGCGGAACCAGTGCTCGATGGCCGGCTGCGACTCGAGGATGCGCCGCTCCAGGTCGGGCAGCGGCCCGGTCAGCGCAGTCTTCAGGTTCGGGACGGGCGTGGCGGGGGTCTGGATGGGCGTCGACATCGGGGCAGGGTCACAGCTGACGGCCGAGCAGTGTAGCCGATCGCGCTGGTCGTCCTCGTTACAGCCGGGATCGCGGCGGACGGGGCGGGCGTCGGCAGGCGGGCGCACTGGCGGTCTGTCAGGGTAGACTGCGGCCCCCGGCACCCAAGGAGGATTCCGTGAGCCTGATCGTCAAGCACCGGCGCCAGACCGGTCGCGCAGCCGTCCCCGCAGCACGCGTTCATCCGGTCGCCGCGAGCGCGACCGGCCCCGCTTCACGACTGCGCCTGCCTGCCCTGCTGCTGCTGGCGGGCGTGGCCGGCGCCACCACCGCGGCCGACTTCCCGTCCAAGCCCGTCCGGCTGGTGATCCCGTTCGCGCCTGGCGGCAGCAACGACATCGTCGGCCGGCTGGTCGGCCAGAACCTGCAGGAGCGCATCGGCCAGCCGTTCATCATCGACAATCGCGCCGGCGCCGGCGGCGTGCTCGGCACGGAGATGGTCGCGCGCGCGCCGGCCGACGGCTACACGCTGCTGATCGTGTCGGTCGCGCATGCGTTCAACCCGGCGCTCTACAAGCTGTCCTACGACTCGATCAAGGCCTTCGCGCCGGTCGGGCTGGTCGGAAGCGGGCCGAACGTGATGGTGATCAACCCGCAGCTGCCGGTGAACTCCGTGAAGGAACTGATCGCCTACGCGCGGGCCAACCCGGGCAAGCTCAACATCGCATCGGCCGGCGTCGGTTCGTTCCAGCATCTGTCGGGCGAACTGTTCACCCGGATGGCAAAGATCGAGATGACGCACATCCCGTTCAAGGGGGGCGGTCCGGCGATGACCGACGTGATCGCCGGGCAGTCCCAGGTGACGATCGGTTCGCTGATCCAGATGCAGGGCCATATCCGGTCCGGCCGGCTGAAACCGCTCGGTGTCGGCAGCCTGAAGCGCAACGCGACGCTGCCCGACGTGCCTTCGATCAACGAGGCGGGCCTGCCGGGTTACGAGGCGATCAACTGGTGGGGCCTGGTCGGTCCGGCTGCGCTGCCGCAGCCGGTCATCGCGCGGTTGAACAAGGAACTGAACGCGGCGCTGGCCAACCCGGACACGCTCAAGCGGCTGGAAGGCGAGGGCGCGGTGGCAATGCCCGGCACCCCGGCCGAGTTCGGCAGGCTGATCATCGCGGAGACCGCGCGCTGGGGCAAGGTGGTGCGCGAGGCGGGCATCAAGGCCGAGTAGCAGCTGCGAACATCGGTCAAAAAAAACGGGCACCCGAGGGTGCCCGTTTTCCATGGTGCATCAGTGCAATCAGTTGTACGCCTTCTCGCCGTGCGAGCTGACGTCCAGGCCTTCACGCTCTTCTTCCTCGGTCACGCGCAGGCCGACGACCAGGTCGACGATCTTCAGCGCGATGAACGCAACCACGCCGGAGACGACCGCGGCGATCAAGACGCCTTCGATCTGCACCAGCACCTGCCCGCTGATGCCACCGGCCAGCGGTTGGCCGCAGACGTTCTTGACGTAGTCGCAGATGCCCGTACCGCCCAGAGAGGGCGAGGCGAACACGCCGGTCAGGATCGCACCGACGATGCCGCCGACACCGTGCACGCCGAACACGTCCAGCGCGTCGTCCGCGCCGAGCATCCGCTTCAGGCTGGTCACGCCCCACAGGCACAGGATGCCGGAGACGATGCCGATCACGATCGCGCCCATCGGGCCGACGAAGCCGGCTGCCGGGGTGATCGCTACCAGCCCGGCGACTGCGCCCGAGGCCGCGCCGAGCATGCTCGGCTTGCCTTTGCCCATCCACTCGGCGAACGTCCAGGCCAGCACGGCGGCGGCGGTCGCGACCAGCGTGTTGACGAAGGCCAGTGCAGCAACGCCGTTAGCCTCGAGGTTGGAGCCGACGTTGAAGCCGAACCAGCCGACCCAAAGCATCGACGCACCGACCATGGTCAGCACCAGCGAGTGGGGAGGCATCGCCTCGCGCCCCAGGCCAACCCGCTTGCCCAGCACGTAGGCTGCGACCAGCCCGGCGATACCGGCGTTGATGTGCACCACCGTGCCGCCCGCGAAATCGAGCGCACCCTTGGCCCACAGCCAGCCCGCGGCCGCGGTCACTGCCTCGAGCGACTTCTCATCGGTAATCGCGTCCGGGCCGTCCCAGTACCAGACCATGTGCGCCATCGGCAGGTACGCGAACGTGAACCAGATCGTCAGGAACAGCAGTACCGCTGCGAACTTCATCCGTTCGGCGAAGGCGCCGACCACCAGCGCGCAGGTGATTGCGGCGAAGGTCGCCTGGAACGCGACGAACAGGTATTCCGGAATGTAGGTGTCCTTGCTGAAGGTCGCCGCTCCGGATGCGTCGGTGATGCCGGCCAGGAACAGCTTGTCCAGCCCGCCGAAGAACGGTCCCCCGCTGGTGAACGCGACCGAGTACCCGTAGGCCACCCAGAGGATCGTGATCAGCGAGAAGGTGACCATCACCTGCATGAGCACCGAGAGCATGTTCTTCGAGCGCACCAGGCCACCGTAGAAGAGCGCGAGCCCGGGGATCGTCATGAAGATCACGAGCACGATCGCCACGTACATGAACGCGGTGTCGCCCTTGTTGATGTTCGGCGGCTTCGGTGCATCCGCCGCGGGTGCCTCGGCCGCCTTCGCGGCCTCGGGTGCAGCGGCCTGCGCAGGTGCCGACTTGGCTTCCTCAGCCTTGGCTTCCATCTTCGCCGGTTCAGGCGCGGGCTGCGCGATCACGCCCGCGCTGAACGCGAACGAGACGGCAGTAAGCAGGGTCAGTAGCAACTTCTTCATGCGATCTCCCGATCTTGTCTGCGGTTGGCGGTGCGGTGTCAGAGGGCGTCGGCGCCGGTTTCTCCGGTACGGATGCGGACCACCTGCTCCAGGTCGTAGACGAAGATCTTTCCGTCACCGATCTTCCCGGTGCTGGCGGACTTCTCGATGGCCTCGATCACCTGGTCGAGCATGTCGGACTTGATCGCGACTTCGATCTTGACCTTCGGCAGGAAATCGACGACGTACTCGGCTCCGCGGTACAGTTCGGTGTGGCCCTTCTGCCGCCCGAACCCCTTGACCTCGGTGACGGTGATTCCCTGGACGCCGATGGCAGACAGCGCCTCCCGCACTTCGTCGAGCTTGAACGGCTTGATGATTGCCGTGACAAATTTCATGGTGTGTGCCTCTCGAGCGACAAAAGAAGGGGCCGGACGAGCCGACCCCGGAAAGGGACCTAGAACGTCTTCTGCACGCCGACCGTCCAGGCGCTCCTGCCGATGTTGGTGCCGAAGCGGTTGTTGTAGAAGGCGTCCTTCGCGTTGGTGTCCGAGTAACCCAGGCTGAAGTTCAGGCCCATGAACTCCTTCGCGACCGCGAGCCGGTAGTCGGTATAGGCGGCGTTCGCACTGTTCGGTCCGCTGAAGCTCTGACGGCC
>CANHBC010000035.1 GCA_947458835.1 Betaproteobacteria bacterium
CACCGCGAACCTGCGAGACCAGGAGCGCCGCGCGATCCGCCTGGTCGATGATGCTGCTCAAGGGTTGCGGCGTCAGGTGGATCGCTGGAGAATTCAAGGGATTGTCCATTCGGATGTAGTGTTGGCGCAGTTACGGTTCATGTGCATGCAGACTGCATATTGCGCGTTCTCAGCGCTTACAGCGTCGTTTGCACTTTCTGTACGGATCGACCGCCTTTTGAGGTGTTTCGTATATACCGCTTGAAAACCTTCAAAACCTTTATGCTCCGGAAACGGACGTTCCGTCAAGTGGTTACGTGCGAATACGTGAGCCTGAACAGGCCGTCGGGTGAGCCTCGACAGGTTTGACCGTGAGTGGATCCGGGCGATGTACGGAGGGTGCGCAGGCGGATCAGTGAGTGGATGCAGGGCAGCCCACTATCTGTCAGCTGTTCCCGTCGAAGCTCACGCACGTCCCCCCGAACCGACCGATAACGCGCTACTGGACGACCCTGAAAGCCGCGCCGATACAGGACTTGCGCCCGATGAACGCAGTCGTGCCGAAAGCCTCCAGACGCTTGTCGCAGGCCTGGCGAACGTCGTATGGCGGGAGGCGAAGCAACGTATGTGAGCTTTCACAGGAACGCGGTGCACAGTCACTGATCGGATCAGTGAAGTCGAGGTTGCGCGCACGCTCACAAATGCCCTACGCTTGAGCCATGGTCCCCTCCGCAATCCGCTCTGATGACGACCCCACGCCTGACCACGGCGCAGCGGACGATGACCTGCGCGCCGGAGCGAACGCCAGTGGCCGGGCAGGGCGCCCGGACCGGGACGGAATCGTGCGCAAGCACGTCAACACCATCGCCCTCATGCCGACCGAGCGGCGCATCGGCCTGCTGACGCGCAAGCTGTTCAACGTGATGCTCCGGCTGGCGCAGCAGCAGGGTGACACCGAGACCTACTCTGCCCCGTTGCGTGAACTGATCACCCTTTCCCGGTTCGACTCCAAGGACTATCAGCTCCTCAAGCGCACCCTGCGCCAGATGATCAGCACCGTGGTCGAGTGGCAGAGCCCGACCGATCGTGAATTCGTGCGCTGGGAAGCCTGCGGCCTGGTGTCCGGGGTCTCGCTCAGCAAACCCCCCGAGGCCGGGGGCGCGGTGATCCTGCAGTGGAGCTATGCGCCGCAGATCCGCACCCAGCTGCTCAGCCCGGAACGCTATGCCCGCCTGTCGCTGGAACTCATGACCCGCCTGCGCTCGCACACCGCGCTGGCGCTGTACGAGATCTGCGCGCGCTACATCGACAACCCGAGCCATCTCACCGCGCGCCAACCCTGGCGCTGGTGGAAACCCGTGCTCACCGGGCAACCCGACCGCGCCGACGCACCGCAGGCGCAGTATCGATACTTCAAGCGCGACGTGCTGCTTCCGGCGATCGCGGAAGTCAACGCACTCACCGACATCGTCGTGACCGGGCCGATCGAGGCGCGTGGCCCGGACAACAAGACGATCACGACCATCCAGTTCGAGGTGCGCCGCCGAGAGGAAGGCGCTCGGTCGCGCGGTACCCCGGCGGCAGAGCTGGTCGACCTGCCGGCACTCGGCCATGCCATTCGCAACGGCCTGTCGCAGCCCGAAGCCGAGCGGCTGCTGGAGCAGTACGGTGCTGAGCCGCTGCGTTCGGCGGTCGACCAGTTGGTGCAACGGCAGTCGCTGCCGGAGTCGGCGGGCATGCCGCGCATCGGTCAACCCGCCCGCTGGATCGCTGCGGTGCTCGAGGCCGAGCGCAAGCGGCAGCCCGCGCCCGGCACCTGGAATGCCCGGCGGATCGGGCAGGGCGTGGCGCCGTCGCGCGAGGCGCGCTGGCGCGAGGAATGGATCAAGCGGCGCTACCGCGACGTGCAGGAGATGTTCGGCGAGCATGACGAGGCCACTCGCCAGGGCTGGCTTGCGCGCTATCGCGAGACGCTGGCTGCGCAGCGATCGGTACTGGTCAAGCGGCTCGACCGTGACGGCTGGGAACACCCGATGGTGCGCGCCGATTTCCTGCGTTACTTCGCCCGTGAAGTGATCGGCGAGCAGTGGGACCAGCCGACCGCGGCAGAACTGCTCGGGCTGGCGGCGGAGATCGGAGACGGCACGTCTGACGGCGAGTGACCGGCGTCAGTGGGCGTCGCGTCCGGTGGTGTAACGACCGGTGGTGTAACGTCAGGCGGCGTCGATCCCGTCCGGATTCACGATGCCGCTCGCGTAGGCGGCTGCCGACCCTTCAAGGGCCAGCCCCATCCAGTCGCGCAGCACACGCGCCGGCCGGCCGGCGCGCAACTGTCGTGCGGCGAACGCCCCGCGAAGCACCCGTGCGCCCTTGTGCGTACGATCGATCCCCGCCCGCTCGAGCCATGCTTCGCAGGCGCGATGGACGGTCCGGACGGTGAGGCTGTCCCCGCTCGGACCCGCGCAGAACAACGCGCCGGCCTGTGCGATGCCGGCGATGTCGCGCGCGTCCATCCAGGCATGCAGGAGCGGACGCATCGCCGGGCTGATCGGTGCCACGCGTTGCGGACGCCGGCCGTGCCCGGCCACGGTCACGAACGGGGGTACTTCGTCCAGGTGGATGTCGCGTCGCTGCAGGGCGACGATCTCCCGTGGCTGAAGCCCGGCGCCGAGCGCCATCGCGACGATCGCTCCGTCGCGCAGCAGGCGCCAAGCGGCATCGGACTCCGCCGGCACCCGGATCGATCCCCGCGACGCGCCGTCGACCATCTGGTCCAGTGCCGTCACCAGGCGTGCTTCCTCGTTTGGCGTGAGCGCCTCCGGCAGCGGCCGGGTACGGGGCGCCGGGAAACGACCGAGCAGCGCGCTGGCCGGGTTGTCGCTGCGCAGGCCGGTGCGCACGAGTTCAGCGTGCAGCAGTTCCAGCGTACGCAGGTAGCGATGGCGGGTCAGGGCGGGCGTGCCGTCGCGCTGCAGGTGCTGGAGCCCGTCCAGGAAGGCCGCGATCTGGTCGGAACCGGTGTGCTCCAGCGACGAGCCTTGTGTCGCGAGGGCGGCGAGGTACCTGCGCACGATCGACAGATGTTTCTGGATCGTGGCTGACTGGTACGGGACGCCCTCGTGCTGCTGGCATTGCAGCCATTCAGCGGCGGAGGCCAGCGGTGCGCGCCGCCAACGTGCCGCATCCTGCTGCGCTTGATCAGGCCGCGTCGCGGGGCCCGGGAGCGGCAGCAGGGAACCAGGGGACATGACCATGTGCGCAAGTGTAACGCCCGCCCGGGCCAGGCACGCTAGAACGGGGGCTTGATGACCTTCGCGCAGGTGCCGCGGATCAGGCTGATCGTGCGTCCATCCTGGAGATTGATCGTCTGGGTGAACGAGCCGGTGGCGCGGTCGATCTTGAACGTTTCCTGCGTGATGGTGACGCCGAAGCGCTGGAACATTGCCGGCCGTGTCACCGTCAGGGTGTTGCCTTCGGACACCAGCGTGCCCGCTCGTCCCTCGGAGATCGAGAGTCTTCCCTGGTACCAGCCCGACGCCCGTTCGAAATCGATGCGGGCGAGGGCCATCCGTGACGGTTCGTTCGCATTGATGCCCAGGGCCAGCTGACCATCGAGGTCGAGCTGCAGCTCGCAGATGAGATCCATGGCGCCGGACCGGCGCTCCACGCCGGTGTCCTGCGGGATGTCCGGTAGCAGAGTACTGTCGTCGAGCAGCAGGTAACCCAGCCCGACCGCGGAGGCGGTCACGATCGCGCCGACGATGGCGCCGATGATCGCTGTTTTCATGGAAGTAGTCAGAACCGGCGATATGGTACATTCGATACTAGCAGTCATCAGGCTGCCCTGCTTCCTTTCTGCCCGGCCCCGATCGCCGCTGTCCCGCGGCTGCGATCACCGTAACGGTGTGCGCACATGAAGGCGATCCTCAACCTCGTGCTTGCAGCCCTGCTGCCGATCCTGGTTGCGGTGCCGGCCACGCTCGCCTTCGTGAAGTGGCGTGAGGCTTCGGACCTGACGTCCAGGCTCGAGGCCTCGTCGCGGAAGGTCGAGGAGCTCGAAGGCGAAGCCAAGGACTTGAAGGAGCGCAACGACGAGCTGGATGGGCAGCTGCGCGAGGCCTCGAAGCGCCTCGCGGAGGCGGCACAGGGGAAGGCTGGCGTCCAGGGTGCGGTGTGTCCGGAGCCCGCACCCCTGGTGCCGGTTGCGGCGGGCGACACGCCGCGACATGAACCGCAGGCCCGGTACCGGCCGGGCGCACTCCGGTTGACCACTCGCTCCAATGGGCTGGTGCTCACGGTGGCGCCGGGCAGCTCGCTCAGGCTCGGACCGGACTCGCTCGAGCTGGTCAGCGTCCACTTCGTCAGGACGGAACCGACCGCGGGGCAGGGTGGGGTGGCGCCGCTCACCGTGCGGCTCGTGCATCGCAAGGAAGGCTCCGACCAGCTCGTGGTGCTGTCGGTTCCAGTCCGGGAATCGGCCTTCCAGCACCGGACCATCTGGCATATCTGGAACCATATTCCGGCACTTGGCGTGCCCGAGGTCACGGTTCCCGATGTATCGATCGATCCTTCCAGCTTCCTGCCGGAGGGGCGAGCCTTCGAGCTCCTGGAGGGGCCGCTGACCCTGCCGCCGTGCGCAGCCCGGGCGCGCTTCTACCAGTTCAAGGACGCCATCGGGATCGGCAAGGACCAGATCGAGCGTTTCCTCGCCCGGACGAAGTCGTCGGCGCGCTGATCCGTCTGGCTCCGCGCCGGCTATCGTGCCGGTAAACCCGGTTCCATGGATGCCGCGGCGGACGCGGTGGCTGAAGCAGCCGCCTCAGCCGCTGTCGGCGTGGCTGCACCGCAATGGTGGCGGAAGGCCTGCCTGAACAATCCGTCTCCCGGTATCTGCCGCCAGTACCCCATCTCGGCGACCGAAAACAGCCGCTGACCTTCCAGCATCGCCCCGGCGTGGCTGGTCACCTGTCCGATGCGGTGCATCCGGTGCCGGCAGTCGTACTCGTTCAGGTAGCTGCGGGACCGCACACCGTCCGGGTCGGCCGCCTTGAGGTCCTGCAGCTCCACGATGCGCACGATATTGCCCTCCCGCTCCAGGCTCGAGGCGTCCACGTAGAGCGTGGCTGGGGCGGCTTCGCCGAACCGGGTCCATTCGATGCCCGGGCGAGCGGAAACCAGGGCGGGCTCGGAGGGCGTGGAATGGGGGCCGTACACAAGGAACGCCGGCACCAGCAACGCGGCAGCCACCACGACTGCCCGCCGCAAGGGCCTGCTGCTGTCCATCCTGCCACCTGCGCGATGTTGCATCGAGGTCCGGGGCCGAAGGGATGGCACCCGACGGCGTGCCTGTCGCGATTAATATGGTGTATATACTCGAGAAAAGCAAACCGCGCAAATCGCTACCACAGGTCGTTGCGCGACCTCAACGGGTCAGCCTATCCGATCGTCAGGGTCTTCAAATGTTCGCGTTCATCGGTCTTGCAATCGTGTTTGGCGCCGTGCTGGGCGGCTACGTACTGGCTGGCGGCAAGATGGCGCCCATCGTGAAGGCGGCGCCGTTCGAGTTCATCATCATCGCCGGTGCGGCGATCGGTGCCGCGCTGGTCGCCAACAGCCTGCCTGTGTTCAAGGCGGCCCTGGGCGGTATCGGAAAGTGCATTTCCGGGCCGAAATGGGCCCGACAGGATTACCTGAACCTGATGGTGCTGGTCGGCAAGCTGCTGGGCGTGATGAAGAAGGAGGGGGTCGTCGCGCTCGAGACCCATGTCGAGAATCCGGACCTCAGTTCCATCTTCGGTGAGTTTCCCAAGCTCGCGAAGGACCACACGGTGGTGCAGATGATCTGCGACCCGCTGCGGCTCGCGGTGATCTCGCAGGGCAACCTGGATGCCGACATGGTGGAGGACATCATGAACGCCGCGATCAAGCTGCATCACCATGACGAGATGCGGGCGCCCGCGGCCCTGAACACGATGGCTGGCTCGATGCCGGCGCTGGGTATCGTTGCGTGCGTGCTCGGCGTGGTGAAGACCATGGGCGCGATCGACCAGCCGCCGGCGGTGCTCGGCGCACTGATCGGCGCTGCACTGGTCGGCACGATGCTCGGCGTGTTCCTGTCGTACGGGATCTTCGAACCCTTCGCCGGCCGGCTGGCCCAGATCATTGACGAGGAGGGTCAGGTCTACAAGGTGATCCAGAACATGATCGTCACGAACCTCAAGGGACAGCCGCAGCCGGTGGTGATCGAAGCCGCGCGTGCTTGCATCAGCCATCACAACCAGCCGAGTTTCTCGGAAGTGTTCGACAGCCTCAGGGGCGCCTGATGCCAGTAGCGGCGATCCCGGTTGTGGAGGACACCGATGGCTGACGACGGCAGGCTGGAACAGGCTCCGTCGACGGCGGCGGCCGACGCTGCGCCCGCTGCTGCTCCTGCCGCGGCGCCGGACGAGCCGCTGCGCCCGGTCATCCGCAAGATCATCGTCGAAGAGGGTCACGGCGGGGCGCACGGTGGCGCGTGGAAGATCGCGCTGGCGGACATGATGACCGCGATGATGGCGTTCTTCCTGCTGATGTGGCTGCTCGGCGCATCGAACGAAGACCAGCGCAAGAGCATCGCCGACTACTTCCGGCCCGCGTCGCACAGCCAGGTCCGCTTTGGTGAACTGGCGGGTTCCGAAGGGCTGCTGGGCGGCAAGTCGATCACCGATCCGGACGGCTTCCCGTTTACCGCCGAGCAGACGGCGATGCTCGAGCGCCTCACGCCACGGGCGCAGGGCGGGCCCGCGGCGGGGCAGGGGAACAGCCAGGAAGACCAGAACGCCGAGGGGCCGCAGCGCGATGCACCGACCAATGAGCCGTCGCGCGGGCCGGCGGCAGCGCAGGACGACGCGAAGTTCGGGGGTATCCAGAAGGAACTGACCGAGAAGATCGCCGCGAGTCCTCGCCTGCAGGCGCTGCGCGACCAGGTCAACATCACCCGCGACAAGGACGGCCTGCGGATCGAGATCATCGACAAGGCGGACTTCTCGATGTTCCGGCTGGGTACGTCCGACATGGACCCGCGCGCGGCCGCGCTCCTCGCGGAGATCTCGGCCTCGGTGCGTAGCGCCCCTAACAAGGTCGTCATCCGCGGACACACCGACAGCCTTGGCTACGCGGCCGGCAGCGCACGCAACAACTGGACATTGTCGGCCGAGCGGGCCGATGCGACGCGACGTCTGATGGAAGCCTCAGGCGTCCCGTCGGGGCGCTTCGACCGGATCGAGGGCGTCGCGGATCGGCAGCCGCATATGCCGTCCGATCCGTCCGATCCTCGAAACCGTCGGGTCAGCATAACCCTGCTGAATCAGTGACCCTGCAGGGTATGCAGTGGTGCTTCACGCGCATGACCTGAGGCGTGTCTTTTCCCCAAAGCGGGCCGGACCTCGTGAAGGCGCGGGTCCTAGGAGTGCAACGGCGGATGGGGAAAGGACATGGCATCGCTTGCAACAGCCTCCGAGCCTGGCCGATCTCTCGTACAGGCCGAACACGCGCGCCCGTCCGCCAGCCCAAGCCTTCAGCTTGAAATGGTCGAACTATGCTAATGTTTGAATCAATGCCCGGTACGGGCGACCGCGCAGGCGCGTTCAGTCCTCGCGGGGCGCGGCAGGCGTTCGAGGCAGGAGCGCGTCGGCGTGTGCGCGCTGGACCATTGCTTCCAGCGCATCGAAATCGACGGGCTTGGTCAGCACGGGGCATTGCTCAGGGAGGAGGCCATTCCTGCCAACCTCTTCGCGTGTCATGCCGGTCACCACGCAGTATCGGGGAACGGTCGCGTCCATCTCCGCGCTGAGGGCGTCCACCAACTGGTAGCCATCCACCTTCGGGATGTTGAGATCGACGACGACAAAATGCGGATGGACCCTGCCGATCGCGATCAGCCCGGTCAGGCCATTGTTCGCGAAATGCATCTCCACCGGCAGGCGCCACGAGCGGCTCATGATTTCATACAGCCGGCAGAGGTCAGGGTCGTCCTCGATGACCAGAACTGTACACACCGACTGTGCGCCGCCCCGGCGGTCCTGGCGGCGGGTCTGCGCGAGGCGACTGACTTCCTCGGCGCTCACCCGCCGGTGGCCTCCGGCGGTCTTCCATCCTGAAAGCACGCCTTTTTCCATCCACTGCTGGACCGTCTTGATGGATACCTCGAGTTCCCGTGCCGCTTCGGCGGTCGAGAGCGCTCTGGAAGGCTTCAACGGCGTGTCTCCGGAAGATGCGAGGTGCGCCGGACCGATTCCGGCTGCGTCGGACGGATCGATGCGGGTAAGACGGCATGCCCGGCATGCCTGATCGGCATACGATGGAACCCGTGATCGATTCTACCGAAGTGCCTCTCCAGTGGCACTCATCGGCTGATGCAAGGCTTGCTGCGGACCCGCAATGGCGACCGATCCGCCCATCGCTGCGTGAAGGCGTGACGCAATGACGCGGGCTGACGCCATGGTCGTCGCCGAGGACGATGCCCAGTGCTTTGAACGGCTCGGCGACCATCTGCTCGAACGCGCGGCCAGCGTCCTGGTGGTCGGCTCCGATCCGGACGCCCTCGACCGGTTCAGCCGTCGCCTCGTGCACTCCCTCCGCGCACGAAGCGGGGACATCCCGGTAAACGTCAGCGTGCTGTTCGAAATGACGCGCGAGCTGCTCATCGAACGCTTCAACCAGCGCGTGACCCACCTGACCCTCGATGATGCACGCCATGTCGATGGGCAGGCGGCCGCTCAGGTCTGGGTGATGCACGCGCACGGAGACGAGCAGGTCTCGCTGGCGCGCCTGGTCATGCGGCTGGTGAACGACCTTCCCGGCGCGGGTGTGCGCGCGGTGGTACTGGCTCACGCTTCGGTCGAGCCAGCGCTGTGCGCAGGCCCGGAAAGCCAGGGCCTGCTTCGCTGCACGCTCGCCGCGCCGCCCGGCAGCGCCGCGGTCGTACGGCCGATAGCGCCAACCCTCGACGACACCCCCGAAGCGGCGCCCCCCCGGCGCCGATACGGCCTGTGGGCGATGGTACTGAGCGGGGTGGTCCTGCTGGGCGTGTCCGCGCTCCTCGTCGGCTATCTGTCGCCGCAACTCCCGCGCAGAAGCGCGGAGGCCACGCCGGCTACGCGTTCCGTCGACGTGATCGCGCCTCCTGTCGAAATACTCGCGCCGGCCACAGTCGTTGCAACACCCGCGCCGGAAAGTGCCACCGCTGCCGACGCCGCAGCGCGCCCGGTACTGCCGCCCGATGTACGCGTGGAAGGCACGCTGCCCGCGACCGTTTCCCCGGGCGGCGATCCGGCCTCCCGCGCGGCCACGACCGCCGCCGAACCGACACCCGGTCCGAAGCCGCGCGCGCGCGAGGACGAGACTCGATCCGTGGACGGTCGGCGCTGGGCGCAGCAACTGCCACGCGGTCAGTGGGTGGTGCAACATGTGGCACTGACCACCCAGGACGAAATGATCGCCTGGCGCGCGACCCAGCCGGAATCGGTCGAACTGCAGGTGGTGCCGGTCATCCGGCGCGATCAGGGCGACCGGTACTTCGTCGCGGTATCCGGCCCGTTCGTCGATCGTCCCAGCGCCGAGCGATTCGTACGCCAGAACCGACTGCCCAGCACGACCTGGGTACGCTCGGCCGCCTCCCTGAAGGCCGTCCTCGCACCGGAGGTTGGCGCCCCCCGACCCTAAAGTGCACGGGCGGCCGACCGATTCAATCCTCGCAAGGGAGAGTCTTCTGCGACGCAGCCGACCCTGCCTGAATCCAGCATGAGGAGACGAGGATGCCTGTGGTGAAGACCGTCGGTTGGGCTGCAGTAGCCGCGCTCGTGGCAGGCTGTGCCGTGGTAGCTCCGCCCGCGCCGGTGCCCACGCCGGTCGCGGCCAGGCCGGCTGCAGCACCGGCTTCCGAGTTGCCGCCGGCCGCGGCGATGGTTGAAAGGCGTGACACCCTGGTCGCCACCGGCTACGCGGTGATCGGTGTGCAGAACCACCGTTCGCCTGCCCAGCAGCGACTGCTGGCCATCCGCGCCTCGAAGCTCGATGCGTATCGCGCATTGACCGAACAGGTCTACGGGCAATACCTGGATGCAACGACCACGGTCGCCGACATGGTGGTGATGAGTGACACGTTCCGTGCACGGGTCGAAGGGGTGATCTACGGTGCCGTTCTGGTCAGCATCACGCCGGTGAACGACGACACCTACGAGACGACCCTGTCCCTCGACCGATCCGTCGCCAACGACCTGCGCCAGCTCTACCTCGCCCACATCGCATCGAGGCGGAAGTAGGTCGTCCGATGAAGCCCGGTGTCCGGCCATCGCGGGTCTTTCAGCGCTATGCGTCGCTGGCTGCGACGCTGCTGCTGGTGAACCTCGTCCCGGCACAGGCAGCCCAGCCTCCGATCGTTCCGTCCGCAGCCAATGCATCGGCTCACTCGGGCACACTCGACGGCGCGGAGCGCATGTTGGCAGCGATTCGCGCGTCGCTGGTCGAACGCTCGCTCGAGGCACCGACACGGGTGTTGTCGATCGGCTGGATAGATGCGGGTGGAACGCTGCACGAAACCAGCCAGTTCCGCACCGATGCCCGCGTGCGCGGCGTGCGAGTGCTCGGGTATTTCAGTGACGAGCAGGGCGAGGCACGAACCCGCGTGTCGGCGGAGATCGACATCCCGGCCAGCCTGCGCGCGGTGACCAGCGGCCCGACCTGCACCGATGCACCGCCGCGCTGGCGGATCCCGGTGAGCCTGCACCTGGTCGACGCCAATGCCCGCGGGCAGGAACACGGCATGTCACGTGCGCTGTCGGCGTCGCTGGCCGCGCTGCTGCTCGCCAATGAGGGAAGCCTCGCTCGCTGGACGCTGGTCCGGGAACTCGCACCGCCCGGCTCGACCTATGCGAAGGCACTCTCGGGCGCGACCGCGACCGTACCCGACTGGACCCTGTCACTGTCCGTCCGGCCGGTGGAGCCGCCGAAGGGATCCTGGCTGGAACCGGCGACGCGGTTCGCGACCAGCCTGGTGACGGGCGTGTCCGCGCAGGTACCGTCCTGGCGCGTCGAGCTGGGCCTGCGACGCACGGGTGATGCCGGAGAAGTCCTGCGCATCGAGGAAACGATGGTCATCGACGGCCGCCTGGGCACTACGCCTGACCAGGTCATGGGCCATGTGGTGCAGCGATTCCCGGACTGGATTGCGAGGCTCGACCAGCAGGCCGCCTGCGAATCCCCGCAGTACACGCTGCTGCAGCGCGCGCCGGGCGAATGGGCGATCGGTGCCGGCGCATCGACAGGCCTGCGCGCCGGCGACCGCGTCCTCGTGGTCGACCGTCGCAGCGTACCGCTGCGCGTGCTCGAGCCCGGGGCCGCTGGTCTGCTGGCGATCGCGGAGGTCGTCCGCGTGACGCCCGAGCAGGTCCGCGTCCGCCAGGTTGCGGGGCCTGGTCTCCCTGAAACGGGTAACTGGGCGGCGTTTCCGTTCTGAAAGTCTCCTGGAGGTGGCAGATGGACCGGCATACCGTGCTGGCAGCGGCGGCAATGAACGTACTGATCTGCATGGGCCTGGCGTGCTCGCCCGCCCTGGCTGCGGCGACTGCGCGCGCGGAACCTCCGGCCGCGCAGGGGGTGGTCGCCCCCCCGGGCGAGCGCACCGTGGTGGAGGTCAAGCCGGGGCAGACGCTGGCGATGATCCTGCGCCAGAACCTGCGTGATTCCCCGTTCAGCGAGCGATACCTCAGCCGCGTGCTGGTCGAGCGCAATCCGGACGCCTTCGTGCGCGGCAACCCGCAGCGCCTGGTCGCCGGCGCTCGCCTGATCATCCCGTCCCCCCAGGAGCTGGCCGATAGCCTGGCCCCGGTTCCGGCACAGGCCGCTGCGCTGCAGCGACCCGCCGCCCCGCAGCCCATCGAGCCGGTGCAGGAGGCAGCGGAGCAGCGGAAGCGGTGGATCCGCTACCCGTGAACCGCGCTTCGCGGTCGTGATCACCGGGATCGAGACGGCCCAACTGGTCGGACGCGATCCGACCGTGGCGACGGACGCCCGCCTGCCGCTGTTGCCCGCCGCCGAAGTCCTGCGACTGGGCCTGCGCGACGACCAGGTCGTGCGTGCGGTGGTCGAAGTCCGGGGAGACCGGCCGCAACTGCTGATCGACGGGCGTCCGGCCTCGGCAGCCTCCGGTCTGGCTGCCCCCGCCGGCACCGACCAGCAGGCGAGCGTTCAACTCCGACCCGACGGCTCCGCAGTGTTGCGTCCGGTCGGTCACGCGCCCGGCCCTGCCAACGCGGCGCCTGGCCCGGCGACACCGGCCGCCGCCACGACCACGGCCACGGCTGCCGCGGCCTCGAGCACCCTGTCCGCCGCGCAGACACCGCCTCCGGTGCAGTCCCGGTTCGAGCAGTTGCTGTGGCGGCCAGGCGGGATGGCGGCCCTGCTTCCGTTGCTCGCTGCGACCGGTCTGGCCCAGGCCTTGCCCGCCGCCACCGTCGTTCGTCCCGAGGTCCAGCGGCTGCTCAACGAGCTGCAGCGCCTGCGACCCTCGATGGCGTCGCTGTCGGGTACGTCGCTGCGCGAGGCCATCACGGCCAGCGGTTTCTTCACGGAAGCAGCGGTCGGACGGGGGGCGCCGTCGGCCTCGGACCTGAAGAGCGTCCTGCGGCAGATGGGTGCGCTCGCAGCGGAGGCTGGACCCGAGGCGGCGCAGCCCCTGCAGGAGGCCGTGGCGGACATCGAATCGGCGCAACTGCGTGCGGTCGAGGGCCTGGTCGCCGGACAGTACGGGATACAGATCGCGCTGGCGTTCGCAGACGCCCCACCCGTGCGGCTCGGTCTGTCGAGGGCCGATGCCGGGCGCGACGGTGCAGGAACGGTGTGGTTCATCGATGTCTCGACTGCCAGTGACAGCCTCGGCGAACTCTGGCTGGCGTCCCGAGTGAGCGAGACCCACGGGGTCGAGGTCACCGTATGGGCATCGCGGCAGGACACCTGCGCGCGCGCCGCAGAGCGCGGATCCGAGCTTGCGAGCCTGCTCAGCGCCTGGCAGATCGAGCTCGCCGGCTTCCGGGTGGTCCATGGCCGGCGCCCGTCGGACGAGGCGCAGCCCCGCCATCTTCCCGAAGGACGCTTCGTGGATATCAGCGCATGACCACGCACCGCTACCGCAAGGCCGTGGCGCTGGAGTACGGCCATCGCGCGACCCCGGTCGTCACCGCCCGGGGCGAGGACGCGTTTGCCGAGCAGCTCATCGCGCAGGCACGCCTGCACGGGGTCCATGTCGCGGAAGATCCGGCGCTTGTCGCAGCGCTGGAGAAGGTGCGCATCGACCAGGAGATCCCGCGCGAGGTGTATACGGCCGTGGCCGTGATCCTGTCGTGGGTCTACTGGCTCAAGGGGATGGAACCCGGAGACGAGAAAGACTGAACGACCCCGCAGTTGTCAGGCGCGGTCGTCGCTCCATGACGCGCTCGTGCGCCCGATGCGACCGGACCGGTCGTAGGTGTCCACCCGGCCCTGTCCGCCGCTTGACAGCGCATCCAGTGTGCCACGGATGACGACCAGGTGATGTCGGACCAGGCATTCGTTGCGAAGGTGGGCTTCTCGGCAACGCAGCAGCAGCGTGCGTGCCGACTCGGACCACGCGGCCGCGCCCACGGACGCCTCGCGCGCCTCCGCCAGCCCTTTCAGTCTGACGAGCAACGCTTCCTTCTCCGGCTGCACCGCCTCGAAGGCCTCCACGCGCTGGTTCTTGAGCGACTCGAACTCCGTTTCGAGCACCTGGGCGAGCCGGTGCGCCAGCGACAACACGATGTCGTCGGACCCGACGGGTGCCTGAAGGGTGGTATCGGTCATGGCCAACGAGAGCGCTACAGCAGATCCTCGAGTTCCTGGAAACGTTCAGCGACGCGACGCACATCCAGCGGGTAGTTGCCCTCGCTGAGGGCCTGGCGGATCGCGTCCACCCGGGCCTGGTCGAACGCGTCGGACGCCGTCGCCTGCATCGCCGTCTCGCTCAGCACGAGCTCGTCGTCCTGCATGGCCTGCGATGCCCCAGGACCCGTGGCATTCGCCTCGTCGGCAGACAGCAGTGACGCCACGGACGGGCGCTGGACGCGCTCGGCCTCACGGCGACCGATGTCGTTGGAACCGACCAGGCCTTGACCGGAAATGGGAATCGCCATGAAATTTGTCCTTTTGCCGCGTGATCCGCAGCGCTGTATGGAGTCCTACAGCAAGGGGGTCGGTGCCACGGCCGGGAACTTTATAGCAGACGCGAAAAGAATCAGCGCGCTTCCGCCAGGTTGACCCCGACGACCACGCCGGTCACGGTCTTCCCTGATTCCCGATTGATGAGCTTGACGGTCTCGCCCCGGCGGCCATCATGGAGCGCCTCGACGCGCGCGCGAATCGAAAATCCCTGCACCGGGGCCAGTTCCAGGGTCACCACCTCGCCGCGCCGCACCAGCGTCGCAGGCCGCACATCGCTGGATCGCAAGGCTTCCCCCGGCCTGACGTCACGGGTGACTTCCATGTCGATGACCGCCGACGGATCGACCAGGAAGCCTGATGTCGTGCGCCCATCGCCGGGTTCGGCCAGCTGAACCAGGTCGGGTGACAGCCTGGCGCCGCGGGCGAGGGCGGTACGGGCTACGAGCATGGCCCGCGAGCGTGACGGTTCTTCGACACGCTGTCCGCCGACCGGCATCGGCTCGCGTACGGCGCCGGCCCGCTCGGCAGGCGAAGGCGAACCGGGGAGGGGGGGGGCCTGGCGCATCCGTACATACAACTGCGTGCCGGCCGTGCTGCAGCGGGCACGCACGACCTCCGCGGAGGAGAACGGAAAGTCGAATGTCCAGCCCGGCTCGCAACGGGGGACCTGCACGCGCCGGTCGAGCGGCAATGCCTCGCCCACCGGCGTTGCCGTCTTCTGTCCTGACACCCAGGCCCTGAGTTCCGACATCAGCACCTCATCCGGTGCGCGAGCCGTGCTCGCCAGGGCCATGGTCACCGGCAGGACGAGCAATACCAGCCCGACCCACGAGCGTGCGGTGCGCGCGGCGCCAGGCGACTGGCGAGCCGGGCGGGGCATCAGGTACTGGCATGGCGATTGCATTTTGAACTCCATACGTCAAGAAACCGTCGCTTATGAACCTTCAGCCTTTTCTGTAGCAAAGCTCGGGCCATAAAAGTGGAGCAGCCATGACTACAGTGATACGCGGTCCCTCCGTCAGCGGCACGATCGCGCCGGCGCCGCAGCCGTCCACACGGACAGCCGCCACCGCCGGGTTCGCGCCGATGATGGCCCAGGCTCGCGCAGCCCAGGACCCTGCGACGCGGGTGACCGTACGCCCCGGGGACACGCTGGTCGGACTCGTGCAGGGGCACCTCGGGCGCAGCGGGCATCCCGTCGATGAACGGCAGGCGCTCAGGCATGCGCACGAGGTGGCCGCCGCGAACCGGATGGCCAATCCGCACCTGATCCGGCCTGGCGATACGATCGACATGGCCGTGCTCTCCCAACGCGGACGGTTGGCCGACACGCCGGGCCAGACCGTGCCGGTGCGCGCGGCGAGCGCGACGCGCCCGTCGGTCGTGGACGCCCAGCCCGCATCCACCCTGCCCGCCACCACCACCCGCGCAGCCCTGGCCTCGCGGCCCCAGCCGACGCCGACGCGGGTAGGGGCGGGGACGCCGAATCCGGTACTCGAGCACACGCTCAAGCGCGCAGTGGACAAGGGATACCTGCCCGCGTCAGAGCTGCCCGCCGTCCGCGTGCGGATCACGGAACTGGCGAAAAACTACAACTTCGCGCCCGACGACTTCGCGCGCGTGGCGCTGATGGAGAGCGACGGGCTCAACCCGCGCGCAACCAACGGCCAGTGCCACGGAATCATCCAGTTCTGCGAAGGCTCCGGCCGGGGCGCCGCCAGCGTCGACCTCGCCGGCCGGGCGAGGACCATCCTCGACATGAGCGTGCTCAGGCAGCTCGATCTGGCCGAGCGCTATTTCCAGGATGTGGGACTGAGACCGGGCGGTCCGCGTCATGGTCTCGATGATCTCTACCTGAGCGTACTGACCCCGGCAGCGCGCGTGCACCGCGCACCCGACACACCGCTGCCGGTGGCCGGCCCACAGGCGGCTGCGCTGCACCTCAACGGCGACCAGGCCAGTCCGATCACCCGCGCTTCGATCACGCATGGATTGATGCGCAACGCTGCAGAACGGCTCTCGCGATATCTCGTGCCGAACTCCGGCAATGGCAACGCCAACGCCAACGGCAACAGCGCCGGCACCAGCACCGGCAGCATCGTGCCGGTCGACCGGCAGGACCTTTCCGCAGTCACCGGCGAACGTTGGCCGCTGCGAACGGCCCTCCTGACGAGGAGGGAGCTGGATGACGGCATGGCAAGCGTCGAATAGTCGACTATGCCGCTGGCATGCAGCTTGCTCACCTTGCCAATTGTGCACATCTCCAACACTCATTCTCAGTATCGGTCGGAACCTCGGACACTTTAGCGTGGAGCACGATTGATGAAGATCCTCGGAACGGCGCTCGGCGTCCACGAGCGAGCCCTGCAGGTCAAGGCTGCGCGGCTCGAGATGATCTCGACCAACATTGCCAATGCCGACACGCCGAACTTCAAGGCGCGCGACATCGATTTCGCTGCCGTGCTGGCCGATGCGTCTTCCGATGGCGTGCCGATCGCCTCGACGCATCGCACCCATTTCGCCGAAGGACCGGGAGCCACTTCCGGCCTCGACGCCGCGCGCTTCCGTGTCCCGTTCAACACCTCGTTCGACGGAAACACCGTCGAGATGCATGTCGAGCAGGCGCACTTCGGCAAGGCCGCCGCCGACTACCAGACGACACTGACCTTCCTCGAGAACCGCATCGGGTCGCTTCGCAAGGCCCTGAAGGGAGAATGACCATGGCGCTCGACAACATCATCGGCATCGCCGGCACCGCGCTCAACGCGCAGATGGTGCGCCTGAACACTACTGCGTCAAACGTGGCCAACGCCTCCACCGTGAGCACCACGGAAGAGGGTGCATACCGTGCCAAGCGCCCGGTGTTTCGCGCGCTGGTCGAAGAGCAGATGACGCACGCTGGCGCGCGCCATGTCGGCGGCGTGAAAGTGGACCAGCTGGTCGATGACAGCGCGCCCGTGCGCCGCGTCTACGAACCGTCCAATCCGCTGGCCAATCCCGATGGCTTCGTCTTCCATTCGAACGTGAACGAGGTGTCAGAGATGGTCGAGATGATGTCCGCGTCGCGGTCGTACCAGAACAACGTCGAGGTCAGCAACACGGCCCGGCAGCTTCTGATGCGCACCATCGACCTGATGCGCTCATGAGCACTCCCATGAACTTTCCATCGATCAGCACACTGTCGCGCAGCGCTGGCGCTTCGCCAGTACCGGGCGGTACCGCGCAGCCGGGACAGGCCGCACAGACCTCGCAGACCACCCAGGCTGCGGGCACGCGCACCGACGAAATGGGGCAGCAGGCGTTCCTCAAGCTGTTCACCACCCAGCTGCAGAACCAGGATCCGCTGGACCCGGTGAAGAACGAAGCGTTCGTCGCACAGCTCGCCCAGTTCTCCCAGCTCGAAGCAACGACCCGCATGGCCGACTCGGTCGGGGCGATCGCCGGCAGCCTCCAGGCCGATCGCATCCTCACCGGGGCCGCGCTGATCGGAAAGCGGGTCGTGTCGCCGAACGGCTCGGCGGAACTGCGCGACGGCGCGACGATCCAGGGGCTCGTCTCGGTGCCGGCTGGTGCGAACTCGGTCCGGCTGGACGTGTACGACGAGGCCGGGCGCAACGTCTTCACCCAGTCGCTGGGGCGGCAGGCGCCTGGCGATGTCTCCGTGCGCTGGGCAGGCACCGATCAGAAGGGGCAGCGCATGCCTGCCGGACGCTACCAGGTGGTGGCCACGGTGGACAGCTTCGGGCAGGTCAGCCGTGTACCGATCACCACCCCCGCGACCGTGCAGAGCGTCACCTACAGCAGCGCGCTCAAGGAACTGGTCCTCGAGCTGCAGGATGGCTCGACTGTCCCGCTGTCCCAGGTCAGCCGGGTCGACGGCTGAATTCCAGAACGCATCCATCGGAGCCTGACCCATGTCGTTCTACACCTCCCTCACCGGACTCAACGCCGCGACCACGCAGCTGAGTGTCACCAGCAACAACATCGCGAACGTCGGCACGACCGGCTTCAAGCGCTCGCGCGCGGACTTCGGCGACATCTTCGCCACCTCGCCGCTGCAGCGCGCCTCGTCGGTGATCGGTCAGGGTGTCGCCCTGAAGTCGGTCAGCCAGGAGTTCAGCCAGGGGAACATCCAGTTCTCGGCGAACTCGCTCGACATCGCGATCACCGGGGACGGCTTCTTCCCGCTGAAGTCTGCGGACGGCCTGCAGGACATCTACACCCGCAACGGCACCTTCGTGCTGAACGATTCGTTCGCCGTCGTCAACTCCGCGGGCCAGGCCCTGCTCGGCGCAGCGGTCGACTCCAGCGGCAAGGCGGACATCGGCAACCTGAGGAAGCTGATCGTCCCGCGTTCGACGACCGGTGATGCGCGCGAGACCACCCAGGTCGAGCTCGGGCTCAACCTGCCGGCGGATGCACGGGTGATCACCGCCACGTTCGATCCGAAGGATCCGGCGACCTACAACCTCACTACCGCGGTGACGGTGTTCGACCAGGGCGGAAACGAGTACCTGGCGAACGTCTACTACGTGAAGACCCAGCGGGCCAGCCCGGAAGATGGCACGAACAAGTGGCAGACCCACGTCTACATCGGTGAGACCCGGCTCGACGAACTGCTCGTCCAGGCGTCCGACGACCGAGGTGAGCGCCTCTACGTGAACAAGTACGGCCAGGTCAGGGCGGAGAGCGCGATCGAGCCGCAGCTGATCGCGCGCGGCGTCACCAAGCTGTTCAACCTGGATGACCTGCGCAACCGGCAGCCCTCGGTGCCGGCGGAACTCGGCGGCCAGGCACTGGAGGCCGCCGCCATCGCGAAGCTGAAGAGCGGGACCTTCAGCATCAACGACGTGCTCGGCCCCACCAACGGTCCGAACGGGATCAAGCTCACGCTCAACGTCGACAACTCGCCCACGCCGGTGAACCTCGACCTGTCCGACCTCTGGTCCCCGCCCGGCAGTGCCGGCGTACGTTCGTGGAGCGGCATCGAACTGGCACGGGTACTCGAGTCACGGATCAACCGGATCTACGGCGACCAGCGCGTCTTCAACCTGACCTCGCTGCAGGACGCCACCGTTCCGACGCAGGCCAACCTGTTCACCGTCAAGGTCGGCGACGTCAGCCGGGACATCAGCATCACCATGGGGGCGGGCGAGTCTCTCGGCAGTCTGAGCCCCGAACGGATGGAGACGCTGATGAACGAAGCGCTCGCCACCGCCTTCCCGCCGTCGACCCCGGGCGCTGCCGCGCCGGTGTCCGCACGCTACTCCTCCTCGGCGCAGACGCTGCTGTTCTCGAACCTGGGTGGAACGGAGGTTGCGGTCAAGGCCTTCGGGACTTCCATCAGCAATGAGCTGTTCGACCTGACCGGAAGCTACGCGGTGGTCAATGCAGAGACCGGCAGCTACGGCGGCCGCGTCATTGCCAACGGCGCCACCATCCGGGAGTCCAACTCGAACTACGCGCTGAGCGACCAACGCTACGGGATCCAGGTCCGGTTCGACGACACGACGGGTGTCTTCAGTATCCTGTCGGGCACGACGGGCGATACCTCCTCGGTCGAGATCGTCGCCCCCAGTCCGACCGATACCGCTGCGGTGGCCGCCTTCGCCAACGTGCGCAGCCTGTTCGGCTTCGTGCCGGGGCTGCAGCCCCCGGTGACCACCCCGATACGCGGCGTGCTGTCCTCCCCGGCCGTGGTCAACGGTTCGCCCATCGGCGTGAACCTGGACAACAAGTTCCGGCTGACCGCAGAAACGAACAAGTTCACCGTCACCGTGGACAACGTGACCGGGCTGATCGAACTCCCGCTGGGACAGGACCTGACCAAGGAAAGCTTCCGCGCGCTGCTCGAGCAGCGGATCAACTCCCTGGAGGATGCATCCGGCCGTACGGTCAACGGCGTCAAGGTCGACTTCGTCTCGACGGGTACCGCGACGACGTTGCGGTTCACCTCCGGCACGCAGGGTGACGACTCTTTCCTGAAGGTCACCGGCCCGAGCTTCTGGGGCCTGGGCAACCTCGCCAGTTCGAGGGGAACCACCGAACGCTGGATCGCACCGCCGCAGGCGGAGAACGCCGAAGGTGTCGCGCTCTACGTCGATCGTGACGGGCGAGAGACCACCGAGGCGGGTACGTTCTCCGACGCCGATACCCGCGACCTGTGGACGGCCATCCACCTGGACAAGGGCGAACTGACCTTCGACACCGGCGGCAACCTGGTCTCGCCAGTGGGCGCCTTCGCGTTCAAGCCCAGCACCATCGGCGAGTCCGGCGCGACGCTGGAGTTCTCGATCAATTATGACGGGTCGACCCAGTATTCGTCGCCGTTCTCCGTGCTCGCCCAGAACCAGAACGGCCGGCCCGAAGGCGACCTGATCGGACTGAACATCGGCGATGACGGCCTGGTTTCCGCCAACTACTCGAACGGGACGCAGAAGAACCTGGCGAAGATCATCCTGGCCAACTTCACTGCGCCGACCGGACTGCGCCAGTTGGGCGATTCCAGCTACCTCGCGACGTCACAATCCGGCGCGGTCACGCTGGGCGAGGCGGGCACCGCCGGATTCGGCACGATCCGCGCTGGCGCACGCGAGCGCGCCAACGTGGACCTCACGCAGGAGCTGATCGAACTGATCACCGCGCAGCGCAACTTCCAGGCCAACGCGAAGGCGATCGAGACGAACAACACCCTGACGCAGACGATCATCAACATCCGCTCGTGATGGCTTGCACGAACCACGCGACGATGCCGGGGATGCCTGAATGGACCGCCTGATCTTCAACGCCAGCGCATCGATGCGCGAGCGTGCCGTCGACTGGCGGCTGATGACCCACGACCTCAGCAACGTATCGACCGTCGGCTTCAAGCGCAGCTTCGACCTGGCGACGCAGGCGATGAAGGCGGTGGGCACCGGCTTCGAGTCGCGCTCCCAGCCGCAGGGGCGCTACACCGACCGCGTACAGACCGACGCGGGCCCGATGATGTCGACCGGGCGCGAACTCGACGTCGCGATGCTGGACCGCACCGTCCTCGCCGTACAGGCGGCCAACGGCGAGGTCGCCTTCACGCGGCGCGGTGACCTGCGGGTCAACGTCAACGGCGCGCTGGAGACCGGTGCCGGCCACCTGGTTCTGGGCGACGCCGGCGGCATCACGGTACCCCAGGGGTTCCGGGTACGGATCAACCCCGACGGGAGCGTCGTGGCCGCGGATCCGGCCCAGCCCGGCGTAGCCGCCGAACAGGTGGTGGGGCGGCTGCGGCTGCGCGATGCCGGCAATGCCAGCCTGTCGCGGCGTGAAGACGGCCTGCTTGCCGTCTCGGACCAGCCCCCCGGCACCGACATCACCAACGGCACCGGTGTCCCGGGCGTGGCGACCGGGATGCTCGAAGGCAGCAACGTGAGCGCGGTGGCGGCACTGACCCGGCTCATCGACCACTCCAGGAGCTTCGAACTCCAGGTGAAGGTGGTCAAGGAAGCACGCGATATCGACCAGTCCGGAGCCGCGCTGCTAAAGCTTGGCTGACCGGATCCGACTCTTATCTGAATGACGTAAGCGACGAGGAACACCATGGACGCTTCGATGTGGATTGCGAAGACAGGCCTGGAAGCGCAGCAGATGCGCATGGCGACGATCTCCAACAACCTGGCGAACGTGAACACGACGGGCTTCAAGCGGGACCGGGCCATGTTCGAGGACATGCTGTACCAGAAGGTCCGCACGCCCGGCGCCCAGGTCGGGGCCGCCGCGGACGCGCAGTCGCCGACCGGTCTGATGGTCGGCACCGGGGTCCGGATCATCGCCACCGAGAAGACGCATGCCCAGGGCAACCTGATCACGACCAAGAATGCGCTCGACCTGGCGATCGCGGGCGATGGTTTCTTCCAGATCACGCAACCGGACGGCACCGTCGGCTATACGCGGGATGGCGCCTTCAAGCTGTCCAGCACCGGCCAGATCACGACCTCGAACGGGACGCTGCTGCAGCCCGGCATCACCGTGCCCAACAATGCCTCGAGCATCAGCGTCGGGCAGGACGGCACGGTCCGCGCCGAGCTCGCCGGCGGGGGATCCCAGGTCCTCGGACAGTTGCAGATCGCACGTTTCGTCAATCCCGCGGGACTGCAGGCGGTCGGCGGCAACCTGCTCAAGGAGACACCGGCCAGCGGCACACCTCAGGTCGTCGCGCCGGGCCAGGCCGGCGGCGGGCTGGTGATGCAGGGCACGCTGGAAGCCTCCAACGTCAACGTCGTTGAGGAAATGGTCGGCATGATCGAGACCCAGCGCGCCTACGAGGTGAATTCCAAGGCGATCGCGGCGGTCGACGGGATGCTCCGCTTCCTGAACAACAACCTGTGAGGACGACGATGATTCCCGTGGTCCCGCGCCTGCTGATTGTTGCTGCCGCGCTGGCTGCCGCCGGCTGCATGCACCTGCCGGAGGAGCCGCGACACAGCCCGCGCTTCGAGCCGGTCTATCCCGCCCCCGTGTCACGACCGCAGGCGGTGAGCGGATCCATCTACAACAGCGAGCAGGGCCGCGACCTGTTCAGCCGTGGCCTGAGCTACCGGGTGGGCGACGTGATCACCATCCTGCTCAACGAGTCGTCGCAGGCAGCGCGCCAGCAGAGCACGCAGGCCAGCCGCGATGCAAAGAACACGGTCGTGCCGCCGGGGCTGACCTCCCGCGTCAGCGGCATCTCGCGCCTGCTCGATGGACTGAGCCTCAGCGGCGGCAGCATTTCCAGCGAAGGAACCGGAACCGCCGACCAGCGGGCGAGCCTGACCGGATCGGTCTCGGCGACGGTGGTCGAGGTCATGTCCAACGGCAACCTCGTGCTGCGTGGCGAGAAGCAGCTGGCGCTGACCGAAGGCGCGGAGATCATCCAGGTCACGGGTATCGTCCGACCGGACGACGTCTCACGCAACAACACCGTCCAGTCGCGGCGACTCGCCAACGCCCAGATCACCTACCGCGGCACGGGCGATCTCGCCAACGCCAGCAGGCCTGGTTGGGGAAGCAGCGTGCTGTGGCGGATATGGCCCTTCTGATGTCGGACGAGCGATCGGGAAATACGTCTATGCGCAAATACGTCGCACCCCTGCTGCTGGCGCTGCTGCTGCCGGCCTGTGCCTGGGCAGACCGGGTCAAGGACCTGGCGAGCGTCGCGGCGGTGCGCGGCAACCAGCTGATCGGCTACGGTCTCGTGGTCGGCCTTCAGGGGACAGGCGACGGCACCGACATCGCCTTCACCACCCAGAGCATGCGCCAGATGCTGAGCCGGCTGGGCGTGAATCCGGACGGGCCGCTGTCGGACTTCGAGCAGACGGCTGCCGCCGCGGCGAAGGTCGACCTGAAGAATGCCGCGAGCGTGCTGGTGACCGCGGAACTCCCCGGCCTGGCCAAGTCGGGCCAGCGTTTCGACATCAACGTGTCGGCACTCGGGCGCGCGACGTCGCTGCGCGGCGGCACCCTGCTGATGACCAGCCTTCGTGGTATCGATGGCCAGGTCTACGCACTCGCGCAGGGGGCAGTCAACACCACCGGCGTCAACGAATCGGCCGCCGGTTCCCGCGTGGCGGTCGGCGTGCCCACCGCGGCGCGCATCCCGCGCGGTGCCATCGTCGAGCGGGAGGTCGAGAATCCGTTCGAGCGCTCCGATCACGTCATCCTGAACCTCCACGACGCCGACTTCACCACTGCCCGCGCGGTCATCACCGCGATCAACGAGAAGTTCGGCCCGGACGTCGCCCGCGCGCTGGACGCGGTGTCGATCGCGGTGCGCGCACCGGAGAACGTCTCGCAGCGCGTGTCCTTCGTCAGCGAGATCGAGAACATCGTGGTGGTGCCGGGCGAACCGCCGGCGCGGGTGGTCGTGAACGCCCGTACAGGCACGGTCGTGATCAACCGCAACGTCCGCGTGAGCGCCGCTGCCGTGTCGCACGGCTCGATCACGGTCACGGTCTCCGCGACCAACTCGGTATCCCAGCCCAATCCGCTCGCCCAGGGACAGACCGCCGCGGTCCAGAACGCCGACATCGCGGTGAAGGAGGGCCGCAATCCGATGTTCCTGTTCCAGCCCGGGGTGGACCTGCGCCAGATCGTCGATGCGGTGAACCAGGTCGGGGCCAGCCCTTCGGCGCTGATCGCCATCCTCGAGGCGCTGAAGAGCTCCGGCAGCCTGCGCGCCGAGCTGATCGTCATCTGAGGACCGAGCCGATGGACGCCCCCGCCACGAACCCGGCCATCCGCGGCTACCTGGACTTCTCCGGGATGGCCCGGCTGCGCGGCGACGCCAACCGCGACCAGTCCGACGCGGTGCGCGAGGCCGCCACGCAGTTCGAAGCGACGTTCATCCAGATGATGCTCTCGGCCATGCGCGAGGCCGGCCTCAACGAGGACCTCACTTCCGGGCCCGGCCAGGCGATGTACACCGACCTGATGGACCGAGAGGTCGCGGCGCAGATGGCGCGGCGGCGCTCGTTCGGCGTGGCACAGATGATCGAACGACAGCTGGCGCCGGAGCCTGCGTCCCCGCCGGCCAGCACCAGCGACGTGCTGGGCGCACGGGAGGCTGCGCGCGCGCCCGGCATGCCCCTGCGTCCGCTGGCAACGCCGCTGCCGCTGCGACCGGACGGTCCGTCGACACTGCCCATCGAGCGAGCCGGCGCGCTGCCACTGGCGCCGCGGGAAGCGAACCCAGCCTTGCAACCAGGGGATAGCCGGTGAGCGACCTGCTTTCGATCGGCAGCTCCGGCATCCTGGCCTACCAGTACGCGCTGGCCACGACGAGCAACAACATCGCAAATGCCGCGGTGGAGGGCTATTCGCGGCAGGAGGGCGAGCTGCGCAGCGTCATGCCGCGTCAGGTCGGCGTCGACTACATTGGCTCGGGCATCTATACCGACGGCGTACGGCGGCAATACGACGCGTTCGTGGAGTCGAACCTGCAGCGCAGCGTCAGCGAACTGCGCGGGCAGGAACCGCTGGTCAGCTACGCCAACCGGGCGTTCGACCTGCTGTCCAGCCCCCAGGTGGGCCTGACCAAGGCCTTCGACACGTTCTTCGCGTCCGTGCGGGCGCTCGCCGCCGAGCCGGGATCGCTGATCGCTCGGGGAAGCTTCCTGCGCGAGGCCGATGGCCTCGCAGCAGGGTTCCGTCAGTTGAGCGGGCAGTGGGCGCTGCTGGAAGAGGAGAGCGCCATCGCCGCCACCGAGGCGACGACGGAGATCAATGCACTGAGCGTGCAGCTCGCGACGATCAACAAGCAGCTGTCCAGAAGGACCACGTCGGAGGCCCAGCCACCGGAACTGCTGGACCAGCGCGACAACCTGCTGCGCAGGCTGTCCGGGCTGGCCGGGATTCGTACCGCCCTCGAGACCAACGGCGAAGTGAAGGTGAGTCTCAATGCCTCGCTGAACGCCGAGGAGGGAGGGGCGATCATCGTCGATGGCGTTCGCTCGACGACGCTGCAGACGACCTTCGACCCGCAGGAAGGGCGTGCGATCGTACTGATGAACCCTTTCAGCGTGAATGCCCGGGCCGTGAACGGCCTGTCAGGCGGTGAGCTGGGCGGGGTCATCGCCTTCCGCGAGCAGGTCCTGCTGCCGGGCCGTATCCGACTGAACGACCTCGCGATGGCCGTCGCGCGCGAGGTCAACGCGATCCACCGCGAAGGCATCGATGCGC
The DNA here is from genome assembly GCA_947458835.1 of Betaproteobacteria bacterium. Classification (GTDB taxonomy): domain Bacteria; phylum Pseudomonadota; class Gammaproteobacteria; order Burkholderiales; family CAIKXV01; genus CAIKXV01. The sequence continues at coordinate 25,882 of CANHBC010000035.1, forward strand.
GGGGGCTGCCGGGCAAGGATCTGTTC
>CANHBC010000036.1 GCA_947458835.1 Betaproteobacteria bacterium
CGTGACTGGCGACCTGTTCGGCGGCAAGCCAGCGCCGGCCCCCGCGGCCAGTCCCAGCCACGGCGGCGCTCGGCCGGCATCGGGCGGCCGGCCGCCACCGCATGCCCCGCTCGCCGAACGGCTTCGGCCCGCGGCGCTGTCGGAGGTGATCGGACAGCGCCACCTGGTCGGACCAGGCATGCCGCTGTCCGCGGCACTGGCCTCCGGCCGGTTGCATTCGATGATCCTGTGGGGGCCGCCGGGTGTGGGGAAGACCACGCTCGCCCGGCTGATCGCCGCATCGGTGGACGCCGAGTTCATCGCGCTGTCGGCGGTGCTCTCGGGCGTGAAGGACATCCGCGAGGCCGTGGAGCATGCCCAGGCAGCCGCGCAGGCCGGACGACGCACGCTGCTGTTCGTCGACGAGGTGCATCGCTTCAACAAGGCGCAGCAGGATGCCTTCCTGCCGCACGTGGAGTCCGGGCTGGTGACGTTCATCGGCGCCACCACCGAGAACCCCTCCTTCGAGATGAATGCGGCGCTGCTCTCGCGCGCATCGGTCTACGTGCTCAAGCCGCTGGCGCACGACGAACTGCTGGAGGTGGTCGAGCGCGCATCGGCAGCCCTGTCGCCGCATCCGCCGATCGACGACGAGGCACGGGAACTGCTGGTCAGCCATGCCGACGGCGATGCGCGCCGACTGATCAACCTGGTCGAGCAGGTGGTGTCCGTCGCGCGCAGCGCAGCGGTCGAGGCGATCGCTCCGGCCTTCGTGCAGTCGACGCTCGCGCAACCCGTGCGGCGGTTCGACAAGGGCGGCGACCAGTTCTACGACCAGATCTCGGCGCTGCACAAGTCGGTGCGTGGCTCCTCGCCGGATGCCGCGCTGTACTGGCTGGCGCGCATGCTCGACGGCGGCGCGGACCCGCGCTACCTCGCCCGGCGCATCGTGCGCATGGCCGTCGAGGACATCGGGCTGGCTGATCCGCGCGCCTGGCGCATCAGCCTCGACGCGGCGGACACCTACGAGCGGCTGGGCTCGCCCGAGGGCGAACTGGCGCTGGCCAATGCCGTGCTCTACCTGGCCTGTGCCGCGAAGAGCGATGCCGCCTACCGTGCCTTCAACGAAGCGAGGGAACTCGTGTCGCGCGACGCCACCCGGCCGGTACCGATGCACCTGCGCAACGCGCCGACCCGGCTGATGAAGTCGCTGGGCCATGGTGCCGGCTATCGCCACGCCCACGACGAGGCGGACGCCTATGCCGCGGGCGAACGCTACCTTCCCGAGGGGCTGGAGGATCGGCGCTTCTACCACCCCGTGGCACGCGGGCTCGAAGCAGGGATCGCGGACAAGCTCGCCCGATTGCGCGAACGCGACGCCGTGGCGCGAGGCGAGGCCGTGGCGCCGGGCACGCCCGACCCCCGGACGGACGCCACGGGCGAGGGCTGAGTCGCCGCCCTCTTTCGAGTCCGGGAAGTCCTCCCGTCCCCCATCCCCCGTCCTGCGTTCCCGGTCCCTGAACATCGTCGTCGGCGAAGGGTGGGCCGGTGAAGAATCGGTGCCCGGAGCGCGTTTGCCGCGCGCGACCGGGTACCTCCAGGTCGGTAAGTTCCGTGCGGTCGGGTACCGCCAGTGCAGGCCGGCAGCGCATCCGCAGCGAAGGGGCGACCTCCTCCGGCCCCGGATGCTTCAGGTGCGCGCCCGGTTGCTGCCGCCCCGCCAGCGGCGTGCTGGCGCGTACCCGGCATCCGCCATCCCAGGGAGTGCCGATGACCACGGATCCGTCCCCCGCCTCCGCGCCTCGCGCAGCCATGCGGTGCGCCGACTCGCGGATGCCCTCGCGATCGATCCTCCCGCCGCGGCGCGGCCTGCGCGGTTCCGGTCCGCTGCCCGCGGAGAGTCGCGGCAGCAGCCTCGCGCTGCTCGCGGTCGCGCTGGCGCTGCTGCTCGCCGCCTCCGCGCCGCGCGCGGCGGTGCTGGCCGCATGGAACTTCAACGGACCGCTGACCGGCACCTTGCTGCCTTCCTCCGGCAGCGGCCGGCTCGAAGCGGTCGGCGTTGGGGCCTCGATCTTCGCCAGCGGAGAGGTCGGTGGCGGCTCGTCCGACCCGGCCATCGGCAACCCGCCCGACTACGCGTGGCAGGTGTCCGCCTTTCCCCCTCAGGGCACGGGCTCCGGCACGGCCGGCATCCGGGCACGGGTCGACACAAGCGGATTTGCCTCGATCGTGGTCTCCTTCGACTTTCGCGCCACGGCGGGCAGCGCGCGGCACCAGCAGTTCCGGGTGACCCTCGACGGCTACACGTTCCTCGACTGGGGTGCTCCGATCACTACCGCCGGCGTCGACCCCTGGGTCCGGGGCCGGCGGTTCGACCTGTCGGGGCTGGCCGGCGCGTCCGCAAACCCGCTGTTCGGCTTCCAGATGGTGAGCGTGTTCGCACCGGGCACCGAGGAATACCAGGCGGTGCAGTCCGGAACGGCCTATTCGACCGCAGGCGGCTGGCGCTTCGACATGCTCGAGGTGTGGGGCGAAGCTCCGGGGCCGGCGGACGGCACCGCCGTGGTCCCGCTGCCGTCGTCGGGTGCGCTGTTGCTGGCGGGTGGCCTGCTGCTCTGCCTGATGGGCCGATACGGTACCCGGCCCTCGGGGCGGCACGGACCGTTGCAAGCCCCATAATCCCGCTCCCCCACCGATTGAAGGATGGCACATGGATCTGGGTCTGAAGGGCAAGGTCGCGATGGTCACCGGCGCGAGTTCCGGTATCGGTCGCGAATCGGCACGCGTGCTTGCCGCCGAGGGCGCGAAGCTGATGCTCGTCGCGCGGTCCAAGGACAAGCTCGATGCGCTGGCCGCCGAGATCGCCGCAAGCCATGGCGTCGAGGCAGCGGTGTTCGCCTGCGACCTGACCAGCGCCGATGGCGCCGAGCGGGCGGTCGCGGCCACCTGCGCGCGCTACGGCCGCCTCGACATCGCCGTGTGCAGTGCCGGTGCGTCGGCCAACGGCGTGTTCTGGGAGATCCCCGACGAGGTATGGGAGGCCAGCTTCCGCCTGAAGTTCATGGGTACGGTGCGCACGATGCGCGCTGCGCTGGCGCCGATGCGCGAAGGCAAGTCAGGCCGGATCGTCGTGATCGCCGGCAACCTCGGCCGCCAGCCGTCGCCGCGCGGCCTGCCGAGCGCGTTCGCGAATGCCGCACTGCTCGCGGTGGTCAAGGGTGCGGCCGACGAGGTGGCGGGGCAGGGCATCTTCATCAACGCGGTGAGTCCCGGCCTGACGCGCACGCCGCGCTTCGAGGAACGCATCGCGGCGCAGGTGCAGGCCACCGGTCGGACGGCCGAGCAGATCGAGCACGACATGACCGCTCCGGTGCCGAGTGGGCGCATCAGCGAAGCGGACGAGATCGCGCGCACCGTTGCATGGCTCGCCTCGCCGGTGGCGGGCCACATCACGGGCACCAACGTCACGGTGGATGGTGGCCACACGAAGGGCGTGACCTGACCGGTGCTGCGCGGCCGGCACCGGGGGCGCGCAGGCCACCGGTGCCGCGGACGGCTCAGTGCCGGGCGATGAAGCCCGAGAGCGCCGTGCCGAAGGCCTCGGGTTGCTCGACGTTGGACAGGTGCGATGCGTTCGGGATGACCACGAGTTCGGAACCCGGCGCGGCAGCATGCATCGTCTGCGACAGTGCGACCGGCGTGCCGGCGTCCTGCTCGCCGACGATGATCACGATCGGGCAGGCGATGGCGTTCAACCGGGCGGTGGTGTCGATCTTCGGCAGCGCCTCGCAGCACCCGGCGTAACCGAGCGGCGGGGTGGCGCGGATCATCGCCGTGACCTTGTCGATGCGTGGGTCGCCCTTGGCGCGGAACGGGTCGGTGAACCAGCGCGAGATCGTGCCGGTGACCAGCGGCTCCATGCCCTGGGCGCTCGCGGTCTTCACCCGTTCGGCCCACATCGGAATCGCCGCGTCGGGGTACTTGCTGGTCGTGTCGCAGAGCGCGAGCGTACGGCAGGTTCCGGGGTACTTCAGCTCGAGCACCTGCCCGATCATGCCGCCCATCGACAGGCCGACGAAGTGCGGGCGATCGATCTTGAGCGCATCGAGCAGTGCCTTCGCGTCGTCGGCCAACTGGTCGAGCGTGTATGCCCCAGCTGGCGCCTCGGTCAGGCCATGGCCGCGCGTGTCGTAGGCGAGCACCCGGTACTGCTTCGACAGCTCGGCCACCTGCTCGTCCCACATGTGCAGGTTGCAGGCAAGCGAATGCGACAGGACCACCCAGGGCGCGCTGCCGGACAGGTCGCCGTGCAGTTCGTAGTTCATGTCGATGCCGTTTGCCTTGATCTTCAAGCTTTCCTCCGGTAAATGAATTTGCCCATGCCTGCAAACCTGAAGAGTATAAGCGAAGCGTCCGGGCGCCCTTCCCGTGGCCGGTCGGCGGCGCGGATGGCCGTCCACATCAGCGAGGAGCGCGGGCTGCGCCTGATGCACCTGGGCGACGACGCCATCCAGAGCCGGATGCGGCTGGACCGGCCCGACGAACTGTCGCTCGCCTACACCCGGGCGATGATGGGCGGCCTGCTGTTCAACCCGAAGGCGCGCGACTTCCTGATGATCGGGCTTGGCGGCGGGTCGCTTGCCAAGTTCATCCATCGCCGGCTGCCGCGCGCGCGCGTGACCGCGATCGAGATCAATGCGCAGGTGCTGATCGCCGCGCGCACCATGTTCGGGGTGCCGAAGGATGGGCGACGGTTCAGCGCGCTGCTCGGCGACGGCGCGAAGCTGGTACGCACGCTCGAGCCTGCGTCATTCGATGTCGTCCTGCTCGATGCCTACTGCGGCGGCCGGCAGGTGCCGGCGATCACCCGGCGCGCGTTCTACGAGCGGGTGCTCGCGGTGTTGCGCCCGGGCGGGGTGCTGGTGGTGAACTGCATCGCCGACCAGCCGGAGCTGCGCGGCTACCTCGACAACCTCTGCCGCGCGTTCGGCGGCCGGGTCTGGGCGGTGCCGACGCCACCCGATGACAACCTGGTCGTGTTCGCGCTCGGCCCGGCCGTGCCGGAGCCGACCGTGGAATCGCTGCGCCCGCGTGCGGTCGCCTGGGAAGCCCGGCTGTCGCTGCCGTTCCGGCGCTGGGTGCGCGAGCTGCGCGCCGTGCCGCACAGTTCCGAACTGCGCCGCACCGTACCGGTACGGCGCACCGTGCCGCCGGCCGGGCGACGCCCGAGGTGAGCCGCATCCGCCATCCGGCGTCGCATTGGGTCCTGCTCGCCTGCCTGGTGACGATGTGGAGCACCACCTACCTGGCGATCAAGGTGGCGCTGACGGGCTTCGACCCGCTGACCGTGATCGCCGCACGGCTGGTACTCGCGACCCTGGTGCTGCTCGGGATCGCGGCGGCCGCGGGTACCCGGCTCCCGCGCACGCGGGTGGAATGGGCGTGGATGCTGTGGCTGGCGATGCTCGGCAACTGTCTGCCGTTCTTCTTCATCACCTGGGGCACCCAGCACATCGACAGCAGCCTGGCCGGCATCCTGGTCGCGGTGATGCCGCTCGGCGTACTGGTGCTCGCCCATTTCGCGCTGCCGGGCGAACGCATCACCCGTGAGAAGGCAGCCGGCTTCGTGCTCGGCTTCGCCGGCGTGGTCCTGCTGATCGGGCCCGACGCGCTCGACCTGGGCACTACTTCGGCGCTGCATATCCTGGGACAGCTTGCGGTGCTCGGTGGGGCGCTGCTGTACTCCGGGAACGCCGTATCTGCGCGCCGGATGCCGCCGATGGACTCGATCACCGTCGCGCTGGCGACGCTGCTGATCGCCTCGGTCGCGATGGTCAGCTGCGCTTTCTGGTTCGAGGACCCGTTCGCCGCGCGGCCGCCCCCAGAGGCCGTCTGGTCGGTGGTCTGGATGGGCTTGTTCCCGACCGCGGCGGCGACCATCGTGTACTTCCAGCTGATCCGGAGGGCCGGGGCGAGCTTCATGGCACTCACCAACTACCTGACCCCCGGGATCTCCGTGCTGCTCGGCATGGTGCTGCTCGGCGAACGGCCCGGCTGGAATGCCTTCGCCGGCATGGCGCTGATTCTTGCCGGCGTCGCCATTGCCCAGTCGGCCTGGAAGCGCCGTCGGGGTTGAAAGCCGGTTTTCGCGGCCCCAGATTCAACTTCGAGCGGGGATATGCCGTTACTGGGATACACGCCCGATGGACAGTCCCGGACGCTCCTGGCAAAGGTGACGACGATGAACCTGGTCTACAACAGCGAACTGTTCTACGTGCTCGAGTACCCGGCCCAGCACGGCTACGAACTGGTGAACAAGCACACCCGGCGGGGTGCCTTCATCCAGGGCGAGATCGCCCTGCATTTCCGCAACTCGATCACCGACGCGGTGCGCCAGGACGATTCGGTCGAGCACATCGACGAGTTCCTGGAGAACTTCCAGCCGCTGATGACGCTGCCGGTGGTGATGCACTGACGCCGGCACCGGGCGCCGGCATCCGGTGCGGTCAGTGCCAGTCCTGCATCGCCTTCATCACCCGCTGGCGCTTCTCCTCGACGTCCTTCGCGAAGCCCGGGTTCTGCTGCTCGACGAAGTGGATGGCGAGGCTCACCTTCAGCACGGCCACGGCCAGGCAGGCGCCCAGGTCGTCCAGGTCCGGGCTGGCCTTGGCCAGGGCGAGCGCTTCGGTCGTCTCGTCCATCAACTGGTTGAACGCGGATTCGTGTTCGCCGGTCAGTACGGGAGGCATGGTCTGCACCTGGGAAGATCAATCGGCGGATGATACCGCAGCACCTGCCGTGCCTCGGGGCCGGTGCACCGTCCGGCCCGCCGGCCCTGCCGGACGACAGCCTGCCTCAGAGGCGGATGCGTTCGATCCGCACACCCGGGGTCCTGAGCATGCGGGCGAGGATGCGCAACGGCTGCGGGTCGGCAGGCAGGTGGCCTTCGGCGTGGACGCGGGCCGTCGCGTCCAGGTCCTCCACTGCGTCCGCATCCGTGAAGCTGCCCAGATAGTGCGGTCCGTCGAACACGTGCAGCTCGCTGCGGCCATCCGCGTCGGTTTCCCGGAAGCCGACCCGTCCCTGGGTGCCGGTCGGCGTGGGGCGGGGCAGCCGGGCGAGCGCGGTGAGTGCTCTGCCCAGGTGCACGGTACCGCCCTCGTGCGCGGGGCCTGCCGTCTGTCCGGCGCCGAGGCACTCGCGGCGTGCGGCGTGCGGGCAAGGCGCGCGGCAGCCGGCCTCTGACAGCCCGAGCAGCGGTGGGCAGAGGCGGTGCTCGCGCGCGAAGGCGGCGAGCGCGCGCTGCGCGGTCTGCGCATCGGGGAAGTCGCCGAAACGGGTCTCGCCTGCGTCGTCGCGGTGCACCGCCTCGCGCAGCCGGAAGCCGCCGGCCGGCTCGCCGCTCCAGCACAGGCTCCAGGATTCGCGCAGCGGTTCCGGCGTGGTCCGGCGCTGGTGCCTGGGCGCCAGGGCATCGATCAGTCTTCGCTGGGCGAGCGCTGCCCCCAGCACGCCGGGGTGCGGCTCGGGGTCCACGCTGGCGGCTTCCTGGAGCAGGGCCCGGCCGAGCGCGCTGGACTTCTGCAGCAGTTTCAGTGCCTCGCCGCGCATGCTCGGGCCGGCGCCTACGTACAGCACGCCGCCGTCGGCGGCCCGCAGCACGAAGCACCCGGGCGTGTCGGCCAGTTCGTCGGCAAGGGCTACGGTCTCCCGCGGCGTGCCCGCCGGTGCCGTCAGCGCGGCGGCCACCTCGCGCACCCGGTCGGCACCCAGATCGGCCACGGCGGCCAGCAGGAAGTCTCCGATCACCCGGGCATCGCCCAGGGCGCGATGGCGCCCGCTGCACTGCAGTCCGTGGCGGGTGATCAGCGAATCGAGATTGTGCCGAGGGTGTTCCGGATAGAGCTTGCGCGAGAGCCTCGCGCTGCACAGCGCAGGTGCGGTGAAGGCGATGCCGGCGCGTTCGAACTCCGCGCGCAGGAATCCATAGTCGAAGCGTACGTTGTGCGCGACCAGCACCTTGCCCGCGAGCCGCTCGGCGAGCGCTTGCGCGATCTCGGCGAACGGTGGGGCGGAGGCCACCATGTCCTCGTCGATGCCGGTGAGGGCGCTGATGAAGGGTGGGATCGGGATGCCGGGGCGCACCAGCGTGCTCCAGGTCAGCGGTGCCTGCCCGTGCCCCGGATCGGGCAGGTCCGGCCCGATCTCGACCAGCCCGATCTCGGTGATCCGGTCGCGCGCAGGCGACGCGCCGGTGGTCTCCAGGTCAAGCAGGACCGCCGGACGGTCGAACAGGGTGGCTATCAAGGCGCGGCCGCGGGCTTTGCGGCCTCCGCGGGGGCGGTCCCCGCCGGCTTCGCCCCGCCCGGCTGGGTACGCAGCGTACCCGGGCGCTTCGCCGCGCCGGTGAAGTCGCCCGCGATCACCAGCGTGAGCTTCGAGGGATCGATCCGCCGGCGCAGTGCCTCGAGCACCTGCTGCGGCGTGAGCGCAGCGACCCGTGCGTCGAGCGATTCCTGGAAGGCATAGGTTCGGCCGATGAACTGGTTCGAGGCCAGGGCTGCGGCGAGCCGTGCATCGGACGAACGCGCCACGCGCACCGACTGCTGGTAGCCGCTCTTCGCGCTCGCCACCTCCTCGTCGGTGAAGCCGGCCTCCAGCGCCCGCTGGATCTCCTCGCGTACCGCGGCCTCCAGACGCGCCGCGTTCTCCGGCGCGAAGATCGCGCCGGCGACGAACGCGCCGCTGTCGTCGAGGTTGCCGGCGGCAATCTGTGCCCAGATCGAGTACGACAGGCCCTCGTCGCGCCGCACCCGGGTGGCCAGGCGCGAACTGAGGAAGCCGCCACCGAGCATCTGCTCGCCGAGCAGCAGCGCCGGGTAGTCCGGATCGTCCACGCGCAGGCGCAGGTTCATCCCGAGCCGGAAGAAGGCATTGGCACGATCCGGCGTCTCGATCACGATGCGCGACGGTGGCACATCGGCGTGCACGTTCGGCACGCGGGCCCAGGGCCGGGGGCTCTTCCAGTCGCCGAACAGCCGCCCGGCCAGGTCGCCGATGGTCGCGTCGTCGAAGTCGCCGACCGCAGCGAACTCGCCCTTGGTGGCACCGTAGAAGTCGCGATGGAAGGCGCGCATTCCGGCCAGGGTCACCGCGCGTACCTGGGCCAGTTGCTCGTCGAGCGTCTGCACATGGCGGATGTCGCCCGGCGGATGGATGTTGAAATGGCGGCTGAAGGCGAGCGAGCCGAGGGCAGCGGGGTCCTGGCGCTGGCGGTCGATCGCGGCGATCGTCTCGGCGCGCATCTCCTCGAGGTCACGCTCCGGGAACGACGGCCGGCGCAGCACCTCGGCGACCAGCTCGAGCACCGCTGGCAGTTGCGCTCGCACCGTCTGTCCGGTGACCGTCACCGACGTCGGGCCACCGCTCACCGAAACCTGCGCACGCAGCCGGTTGAAGGCGTCCTGGATCTGCTGGCGATCGCGGGCCTCGGTGCCGCGCATCAGCATCGCGGCCGTGAAGCTCGCCTCGGTGCCGCGGCCGAACACCGCCTTCTCGTCGCCGAAGCGCAGCGTGAGCTGGAAGTGGACCGTCTCGCCGCGGGTGCGCCGCGGCAGCATCACCAGGTCGAGCCCGACCGGCAACTGGCGGCGCACGGTGCGCTTCTCGATGTTCGCCGGAGACGGGTCGAAGGTTTCGCCAGCTGCCAGCGCCGTGTCGCCCTTGAAGTCGCGCAGCAGTTCGGCCACGTCGGGCGTGGGCGGGATCTGTGCGCGGTCTGGCGCGGGGTCGGGGATGAACAGGCCGAGGGTACGGTTGGCCGGTTTGAAGTAGGCGGCGGCGACCCGGTTGACGTCGCCCGCGGTGACCTTGCGCAGCCGGTCGCGATGCAGGAAGAACAGCCGCCAGTCGCCGGTGGCGATCGAGTCGCTCAGCGCCCGACCCAGCGCGGGCGGGTTGGCCATGATCTCGTCATACTGGCGCAGCAGCGCGGTTCGCGCCCGCTCCACCTCGGCCTCGGTCACCGGCGACTTCGCCAGCGTCTCGAGCGTGCCGGTGAGCGCCTCGCGCGCGGCGTCGATCGACTGGCCGAGCGTGAGCTGGGCCCCGTACATCGCCAGCCCGGGCTCGCGTAGCGCCTGCTCGAAACCGAACACCGAGACCGCGCGCTTGGTGTCGACCAGCGCCCGGACCAGACGGCCCGAGGGCGGGGTGCGCAGCACCTCGGTGAGCAGGTCGATCGCGGCCGAGTCCGGATGCGGCCCGGCCGGGATGTGGTAGGCGGCGATCACCGCCTGCACGTCGCCCGTTCTGCGCAGGACCACCTGCCGTTCGCCGTCCTGCACCGGCTCGACGGTGTAGGTACGGGGCAGCGCCCGCTGCGGCGCGGGGATCGCTCCGAAGTGCTTCGCGATCAGCTCCAGCGCGAGCTGCTCGTCGAAGCGTCCTGCGAGCAGCAGCGCCGCGTTGTCCGGCTGGTAGTAGGTGCGGTAGAACGCCTCCAGGCGTTCGATCGGCACGTTCTCGATGTCCGAGCGCGCGCCGATCGTGCTGTTGCCGTAGTTGTGCCAGAGGTAGGCGGCGGAGCTGACCCGCTGCATCAGCACCCGCACCGGGTTGTTCTCGCCCTGCTCGAACTCGTTGCGCACGACCGACATTTCGGGGTCGAGTTCCTCGCGGGTGATCCGGGTGTCGACCATCCGCTCGGCCTCCATCGCGATCACCCAGCGCAGGTTCTCCTCGGTGGCCGAGAAGGTGCCGAAATAGTTGGTGCGGTCGAGCCAGGTCGTGCCGTTGGACCATGCGCCGCGCTCGGCCAGCGCCCTGGTGATGTTGGGGATGTTCTTCGTGCGGCGGAACAGCAGGTGCTCGAGCAGGTGCGCCATGCCGCGTTCGCCGTAGTTCTCGTGGCGCGAGCCCACCATGTAGGTGATGTTCGCCATGAAGTTCGCGCTCGACTCGTCCGGGAACAGCAGGACCTGCAACCCGTTGGCGAGCCGGTATTCGGTGATGCCCTCGACGCTCGGGCCGCGGGTGACCCCGGGGGGAAGCTTCGGCTGCGCGGCGGCCGGCGCGGCCATCGTCGCCGCGAACGCCGCCAGCCCGGCCGTGGTGCCGGCGACCGGCGCGGGCAGCGGCGTGGACAGTGCGGCGAGCGTTGCGAGCAGCGCGGTGGCGCGGCGCGCGGCGCCGGTCGAGCACGGCGCCCGGCGCAGCATCGACGGCATCAGGCGATGCAGGAGCGACAGTCGGGGGCTCGACGGATGTGAACCGGGCGGGACGCTGCCCGGGCTGGACGGACGATGCAGGGTCGGCATGGCGGCCTTGGCAGGGTTTTGCCCGCGGCGCGGGCGCGTTCGGGGACGGATCATAGAGCAGCCGGGAGGCGGTCGCGTGATACAGTCCGAACGTCCGGACGCATCCTTCCCGAGCCCGCCCAAGAAGAGGAAAGACCGATGGCCAGCGTTGCCAACCAGTTCTCAGCAACCCAGGCTGCGCGCGAGATCGCCGCGGGACGGCTGACCAGCGAGGCGCTGGTCCGGGCCTGCCTTGCCCGCATCGCCGAGCGAGAGTCGACGGTGCAGGCGTGGGCGTTCCTCGACCCCGAGTGGGCGATCGAGCAGGCGCGTGCCTGCGACCGTGGGCCGCGCCGTGGCCCGCTGCACGGCGTGCCGGTCGGCGTGAAGGACGTGATCGACACTGCCGACATGCCCACCGCTTACAACTCGCCGATCTATGCCGGCCACCGGCCGCGCTGGGATGCCGCCTGCGTCGCCGCCGCGCGTCGCGCGGGCGCGGTCATCCTGGGCAAGACCGAGACCACCGAGTTTGCCAACAACCACCCTGCGCGTACGCGCAACCCGCACAACCTGAGCCATACGCCCGGCGGCTCGTCCAGCGGCTCGGCGGCCGCCGTGGCCGACCACATGGTGCCGTTCGCGTTCGGCACGCAGACCGGGGGCTCGACCATCCGCCCGTCCGCCTTCTGCGGCATCGTTGGCTACAAGCCGACCTTCGGCACGATCAACCGTTCGGGGCTCAAGATCGTCGCCGAATCGCTGGATACCATCGGCACGCATGCACGCACCGTCGAGGATGCAGCGCTGCTCGTCTGCGCCACGTCGGGCCGGCCGCTGCCCGACTTCGCCCGCAACAAGGCGAAGCCCCGCGTCGGTATCTACCGCACGCCGCACTGGGACAAGACCGACGAGCACACGCGCAACCTGCTGGCCGACGTCGCCGACCGGCTGCGTGCGGCCGGCTGGTCGGTGGTCGATGCCGACCTGCCCCCGCAGGCGGTGGCGATCTACGATGCCAACGCGACGATCATGCAGTTCGAGGAGGCCTTCTCGCTCGGCCACGAGTACGACAACCACCGCGAACGGTTGAGCGAGGACCTGCGCGTGCGCATCGAACGCGGGCGCGGCACCTCACGTGAGCTCTACGAGCGCGCGATCGACGTGGTGCTCGAGGTCGGTGCCATGTTCAACGATGCGTTCCGCACGGTCGACGTGCTGCTCACGCCCAGCGCACCGGGCGAGGCTCCGTTCGGCCTGACCAGCACCGGCAATTCGCTGTTCAACAAGAACTGGACCACGCTCGGGCTGCCCTGCGTGACCATACCCGCGGGCCTCGGCCAGAAGGCGCTGCCGCTGGGCGTGCAGTTCGTCGGTCCGTACCGCGGCGATGCCACGGTGCTGCTCGCCGCCGACGCGGCGTCGAAGGCCCTCTCGCGCTGAGCGTCGCGGTGCGCACGAGGGTTGCCAGCCCCCGGTGCGACTGACGTACACTGTCGAGGCGTCAGACTGTCCGCAGTGCCTGTACGGCACGCAGAAGACGGCGGCGCTTCCACAGGAGGAACCGGCATGCCCTGCATCCGCCACACGTCCGTCGCGCTCGCCGCCGCCAGCGCCACCTTCTGCAGCCTTCCCGCCTCCGGTGCCGCGCCGCCGCCGTACCCGGTCAAGCCGGTCCGGCTGATCATCGCCAACACGCCGGGCACCTCGGTCGATGCACTGGCACGGGTGCTGGGCATGCGGCTGGGCGAGGAACTGGGCGCGCAGATCGTGCCGGACAACCGCGCCGGCGCCGGTGGGCTGATCGGCGGCGAGATCGCCGCGCGCTCGGCCGCCGACGGCTACACCCTGCTGGTGAGTTCCACCGGCATGCAGGTGATCACGCCGCAGATCTACAAGGGCCTGTCGTACGATCCGGTTCGCGACTTTGTGCCGGTGTCGCTGGTCGCGGTCACGCACAACATGCTGGTGGTCACGCCGACGCTGCCGGTGCAGACGGTGCAGGAACTGATCGCCCACGCGAAGGCCAACCCCGGCAAGCTGAACATGTCCAATGCCGGCTCCGGATTCCAGAGCCACCTGGCTGGCGTGCTGTTCACCCACGTGACCGGCCTGAACGTGCAGCACGTGCCGTACAAGGGTGGCGCCTCGCTGGTGGCGGTGATTGCCAATGAGGCACAGTTCACCATCGCGCCGATACCCGCGGTGATCGGCCATGTGCGCGCCGGCAAGCTGCGCGCGGTGGCCACCGGTGGCGAGAAGCGGTCGACGGTCACGCCGAACCTGCCGACCCTGATGGAGTCTGGCGTGCCGGGATACGTGTCGACCGGCTGGATGGGGCTGATGCTGCCTGCAGGCCCGTCGCGCGCCGGCCCGCCGAAGCCGCTGTTCGAGCGACTGCGCAGCGCGGTGGTGAAGGTGGTCGAGGACCCGGTGACGCGCGAGCAGATGGAGCGCCAGGGCGGCGAAGCGGTGACCAGTACCCCGGAAGCCTTCGCCCAGCTCATCCGCGAGGAGTACAAGCGCTTCCAGACCGCGATCGCGCTGGCCGGCCTGAAGGTCGAGTGAGCTTTCTGGCCGGTGGCGCGGTCGTGGACCTGGGTCAGGCGGCGAGGGCGGCGCGGCGGCGCTGCAGTGCGAGTACCGCGGCGGCTACCACCAGCGTCGCCGCCAGGGCGATGCCGTAGGCCAGCGGTGCCGGCCACTGGCCGAGCGTGAGCCTGAGCACCTGGAAGAACAGCGCGAAGGTCACCAGCCCCTCGATGCAGCCGCGCAGCATGGACACCACCGCGGCCTGCCCTTCGACGCGGTGGGTGAACGGTGCCATCACCGACAGCATCACCGGGAACGTCGAGGCCATGCCGGTCATCGTCGGGCCGATCGGGGCGGCGAGCAGGGTGACGGTCATCATGAACAGGGTGGAGACGAGCACGCGCGCGGGGAGGTCCCAGGCCGGTGGCGGCTGGCGCGGCTGCGCGGGTCCCGGCGTCGGGCAGATCACGATCGCCACCAGAATCGCCGCGGAGGTGAACCAGACCACCGCCGGCCCGGGCAGCGCCAACGCGTCGAGCAGCCAGGCCATCGACGCGGTTGCGACCAGCCCGCAGGCGAGCGCGCCCGGCCATGCGAAGCGCCGCGCCGCGAATCCGTAGGACAGGCAGTAGGTGGCGAGCGCGACCAGCCCGAGCAGCGTGCCGGAGGCGGCTGCACGCGCGAACTCGATGCCCTGTTCCACCGCGACGAACACCGAGATCGGCCCGGACACGATCGGCAGGCCAAGGATCAGCCCGGCGACTGCCGCGCCGTAGCGGCGCCCGGCCAGTGTCGCGGCGACGATCACCACCGGCATCGTCGCCAGCTTGAGCAGGAAGAGCGGATCCATCGCCAGAGAGTGCCCGTGGCCGACCGGGCGGGCAAGGGGTGCAGGCCCGCTGCTATAGTCGGCCGATGCGCAGCAGTCCGTCGATCGCCTGGCCTCCGTGAGCGAACCGCAACCGTCCGGTCGGCCGCTGCTGGCTGGCTGGCTGCTGATCGGCGTGGTCGCGCTGGCGATCGTCGCCGAGATCCTGCCGGCGATGCCCGACTGGGTGCCCGGGGCGGTCGCCTGGGCCGCCGCGTTTCCACTCTGGCACCGCCTGGCCCGCCGCCAGCGGATCATGGTGCTCGCGATGGCTGGCGCCGGCGCGGCCGGCATGGCCTGGGGCGCACTCCAGGGGCAGTCGGGCCTGCTCGCGCGCGCGCTGACCATGAACACGATGATCATCACGATGCTGGTCGGAGTCGCCTTCCTGCCGCTGGTGAGCGTGCGCGAAGCGGTGGGCGAGGCGCCGCTGCGCCGCGGCCGCCTGGCGCTGCTGCGCACGATCGTCGGTGTGCACGTGTTCGGCGCGGTGATCAACCTCACTGCCGCGCTGATCGCCGCCGACCGGTTGCGCCGCCCACCAGGGCCGGGCGTGCCGGTCGCACCCTACCCGGTGCCGCCGGAAGGCACGCTTACCCGCCAGCAGGCGATGGCGCTGGGCACCGCGTTCTCCACCTGCGCCTTCTGGTCGCCCTTCCTCGGTGCGATGGCGGTGGCGCTGACCGTGGCCAAGGGATCGAACCTGCTCACGCTGGTGCTGATGGGCCTGCCACTCGGGCTGCTGGCGACGCTGCTGCTGTGGGTCTGGCTGTCGACCGCGCGCTTCGACCATGCACGGACGTTCGAAGGCTATCCGGTGGACATCGGTGGGCTCTGGATCCCGTTCGCGCTGGCGATCGGTGTCTTCGCGATCCACGAATGGAAGCCGGCCTGGTCGATCCAGTCGGTGATCGCCCTGCTCGCCATCGCGATCACCGGTGCCGCGCTGGCGGTCAAGCAGGGACCCCGGGCGGCAGCGGCGCGGATGCGGCGCCATGTGCCGACCCGCCTGCCGGGAATGGCCGGCGAGCTCTGGATCTTCCTGGCCGCCGGCATGCTCGCCTCCGGGCTGGCCGCGCTGCTCACCGCCTTCGACATCGGCACGCCGTTCAGCGGCTTCGGCGGCCTCGAGGCCAGCCTGGTGCTGCTGATCTGCACGCTGGTGGCCTGGGCCGGGCTGCACACGATCGTGTCGATCCCGCTGGTCGGCGTCTGGCTGGCGCCGCTGTCGCCGCCGCCGGACCTGCTCGCGCTAGCCTTCCTGTGCTCGTGGGCGATCGGCCTGCCGGCCTGCGCGACCTCGGGTACGGTGCTCACCATGCAGGCGCGCTACGGCATCCCGATCGGTACGTACATGCGCTGGAACCTGCCCTACCTCGCGACGCTGCTGGTAGCTTCGATGGTAGCGCTCAACCTGTACGCGTACTGGCTCTACTGATCCGCCCGCGACAGATCGGGTGTAGCGCGCCAGCGCTGCACCCAGCCAGCCGCTTCCGCCGCCGACAGGCTGCGTCCGGGCCAGGGCCACAGCCCCGGCACGCGCTCACGGTAGCGTGCATAGGCCTCACCGAAGGCCTCGACCAGCTTGCGATCCTCCAGCCGTGACCCGACGACCAGGTAGGCGGTGATCGCGACCGAGGCGACCAGCCAGGCGGCATCCATCGGCCGTGTCCAGACCACCACCAGCGCCAGGAAGTACCACGGATGGCGTACGTGCCGGTGCAGCGGCGACAGCACGAAGCCGGCGGCGTCGCCGGCAACTTCCGCCCGCAGGCCGGCGAACGCCCGCAGGTCGTACCAGCGCAGGGTCCACCCGAAGGCACCCAGCGCCGCGAGCGCAGCCAGGTCGGCCGCCGTGCGCAGCGCCAGCGGCCAATCGGCGAGCGGCGGCCCGGCCAGCCGCCATTGCAGCCAGAGGACCGGGGCCAGCGCCACCAGCGCGACTGCGTTGTACGCGATGCGGTAGCCCGGCGCGAAGCGTGGGCAGCGCGTCGAGACGAGGGCCTTCAGCCGGCTGGACGCGAGCAGCGAATGCAGGCAGAAATAGAGCGACCAGGCAGCGGCCAGCGCTGCGAGCGCCGACGGGTCGGGAGTCGACATGCCGTGCCGGGCAGGAGTGAGCGAAGCGGCGCGGCCGATGGCGGACCGCGGCGCCCGCTCAGCTGCCCGCGGCCAGCGCGAACATCGGCCGCGGGTCGTCCAGGCCGTCGATGTCGCGGCACATCGTGCAAAGCGCGCGTGCGTTCGCTGCGCCGATCGTGCGCGTGGCGAGCGCGATGAACTTCGCGTCGAGCGCGGCGTCGGTCATCGGGTTCTCGACGCTGCCCGTTGCGTGTTCGATGCGCGCCTCGAAGCGGCGGCCGTCGGACAGGGTGAGTGCCACCGCCGACTGGTCTGTGCCGAGCGAATCGTCGACCACCGGATGGATGCGCGTGCGCAGCGCGGCGATCGCCGGGTCGGTCGCTCGTGCGTCGGTGAACTGGTCGACGCCAGCCTCGCGATCGGCGAGGGCCACCGCGCAGGCATGGCTGAAGCTCAGCTTCGATTCCAGGCCGTCCTTCGGGTCGGTGCGGCCGGTGAGCACCATCACCAGCGGGTGCACCTTCACCTCGACGCGCTCGATGGCGGCCGGGGTTGCGCTCGAGGCCGCCGCCACCTGCAGGCAGGCGTCGATCAGCGGGTGCAGCACGATGCCGCACGGATACGGCTTGTAGGTGTCGAGCGCCGCCTCCCAGCGTTCGCCGAGGCCGCCGACCAGCGCAGACTCGTCCAGCCCGTCGGCGAATACCGCGGCGAAGCCGCGCGGTGCCTCGAGCACGCGCAGCGACGAGGTGAAGCCGGTGGCTGCGATCAGCGCGGCGTTCAGACCCTCGCGGCCAGCGCGCGCGATGGTGTAGCTCTTGGACATGCCGCCCATCATCTCGCCCAGGCCGCTGGCCGAGGTGGCCGCGATGCCGAACGCATGCGCCATGCGCACCGGATCGAGCCCGAGCAGGCGTCCGGTGGCCGCGGCCGCGCCGAGCGCACCGCAGGTGCCGGTGATATGCCATCCGCGTGCATAGTGGCCCGGGCCGATCGCCACGCCGAGCCGACAGGCGACTTCCATGCCGACCAGGAAGGCATCGAGCAGCCGGGGCCCGGTGGCCTCCGGCGCGCCGTCGGGTAGCGCCTCGGCGATCGCCAGTACCGCCGACAGGCAGGCCGGGCCCGGATGGATCACGGTGGCCAGGTGCGTGTCGTCGAAATCGAGGATGTTGCTGGAATAGCCGTTGACCAGCGCGGCGGTCAGCGCATCGGTGCGGACCGAACGGCCGAACAGCCGCGCTGCGGGCGCACCGGCATGCGGCCGCAGCGCGGACCACAGCAGGTCGACCGCGGGATCGTCCGCGCCACCGAGCAGGCAGCCGAACGAGTTGAGAAAGGCGCGGCGCGCCTCGGCGAGTGCGGCGGCGGTCGGCGTGCCCGGCGTGCGTGCGATCGCGTGCAGCGCGGCGAAGTGGGCCAGGGCGAGGGTGGGCGTCGAGGTCGGTTCCATGGACCGACTCTAGCATCACCCTCCAGCGCGGGCCATCCGGGCGGCGCGCTGCGGTGCGTCCGTGACGAAGCGTGCGATCTGCTCCGCAGTGCCGGCCATCCAGTCGAGCGGGCGCGCGATCGAACCGACCAGGGTCCGGTGACCGAGGGTTTCGTAGGCCACCAGTTCCACTTCGGTGCCGACCTCGCGCAGCCGGCGCGCGAGGTTCTCGCTGTTGCGTGGCGCGACCAGATTGTCATGGACTGCGTAGAGCAGCAGCGATCGGGGCGCGCCCCCGGTCACGACGTTGACCGGCTGGGTCGACGGTGGCGTGTCGGGCCAGCCGAACACCGCACGCGTCACGCGGCCGGTCAGCGGCAGGAAGTCGTACGGGCCGGCCAGGCCGACGAAGCCGCGCACCCTCGCGGCATCGAAACCGGCCGCGCGCGCGAAGCGCGCATCGAAGGCGACCATCGCCGCGTTGTAGGCGCCCGCGGAATGACCGCCGATCGACAGCCGTGCCGGGTCGCCGCCGTGGTCCGCCACGTTCGCCAGGGCCCAGCGCACCGCCTGCGCGCTGTCCTCGATGAAGGCCGGGAACTTCACCTCGGGATGCAGCCGGTAGTCCGGCACCACGGTGACGATGCCGCGCGAAGCAAAGGCCTCGCCGACGAAGCGGTAGAAGCTGCGCGTGCCGGAAGTCCAGGCGCCTCCGTAGAAGAACACGAAGACCGGTGCTGGCCCCGGTTGCGCCAGCGGACGATAGACGTCCAGCCGCTGGCGCGGGTGGTCGCCGTAGGCGATGTCCGTGGCCAGCCGGTAGGTGTCCTCGGGCACGCGGCGCTCGATCTGCGCGAGCGGTGAACAGGCGCCCAGCAGAGGCAGCGCCGCACCTGCGAGGCCGGCCCGCAGCGCGCGGCGGCGGGGAGTGTCCGGCTTCACTGACATGGGCCGGATTATCCGGCCCATGCCCTCACTTGAGGATCTGGAACAGGTTGTTGAAGTCGTCCGTCCACAGCCGCCACTGCGGCTTCGAGTCGACCGGCCGGGCGACCGCCTTGATCGCGGCGGTCTGCAGCATCGCATCCGAACGGCTCACCAGCACCCAGTCGGAACTGGACAGGAAGCGGTCCTGGCGGTCGCTCGGCTCGTCGGAGACGATCATCGACTTCAGGCCCAGTTCGTCGGCGATCCGGCGTACGACCGGCGGCAGGTCGAGGAAGCGGTTGGTTACGTGGAACGCGATGACGCCGTCCGGCTTCAGGTGGCGAAGGTAGACCTCCATCGCCTCCTTCGTGATCAGGTGCGTCGGGATCGAATCGCTGGAGAACGCGTCGATCGCCAGCACGTCGAACGCCTGTGGCGCTTCGCGCTCGAGCTGCAGCCGGGCGTCGCCCAGCACGACGTCGACCTTGGCCTTTGAATCCTGCAGGAAGCTGAACCAGTACCAGGCGATGTTCACCACCTGCGGGTTGATCTCGTACATCCGGTAGCGGTCGCCCGGCCGGCCATAGGTGGCCAGCGTGCCGGTGCCCAGGCCGATCACGCCCACGTGGCGCGGCCCCTCGGGGCTGTTGGCGATCGCCAGGCCGATGCCCGAGGCCGGGCCGTAATAGCTGGTCGGATCCATCTTGCGGGCCGGATCGAGCCGCTGTTCGCCGTGCAGGATCACGCCGTGCACCAGGCTGCGCACCGCTTCAGGGTCGGTCTTCGGATCGCCGTAGTCCTTCACCCGCACCACGCCGTAGAAGTTGCGCTGGATCGAAAGCGAATCAGCCAGCTTCTCCTTCACGTAGATGCCCGACTGGACGCCGGTGAAGACCAGCACGCCGACCGCGATGACCAGCGCGTAGAGCGGTGCCTTGCGGACCCGGATCAGCGCGAGCAGCGCGACCAGTACGAAGGCGATGCCCAGCTCCCAGTAGCCGTTGAAGGCATGCGGCGCGAGCACGCCGACGAAGAGCCCGCCCAGCGCGCCGCCAAGCGAGATCATCAGATAGAACGTGGTCAGGTAGCGCGGCGAGGGCTTGAGCAGCGTCAGTTCGCCATGGCAGAACATGCAGAGCACGAACAGACCGGCGCAGTACAGGGGGATCGCCAGCTTGATGTTGAGCGTGACCTCGTTCGAATGCAGGCCCCAGGCCATCACGCACAGCAGCGCGGCGCCGACCAGCATCAGGGGAGTGCGCCGGTACCAGCCCTGCGAGTCGAAGCACAGGATGAAGGTCAGCAGGTACAGCGACAGCGGGACGATCCACAGGAACGGTACCGAGGCGATGTTCTGCGTCATGTGGCTGGTGAGCGCCAGCAGCAGCACCGAACCCATGGCCGACAGCGACAGCCACATCAGCAGGGCACCGCGGGTGGGCGGCAGCGCGGAGGCGTCCGTGCCCTCGGCCACCACGCGCGAGGGCGGCAGGTCGACCGGCACGGTGCTGGTCTTCAGGCCGTACATCGCGGCCGCCGCGCACAGCAGCACGAACACCGCATAGCCTGCCGACCAGCCCCACGACTGGGCCACGGTGTTGACCCAGGGCTCGATGGCCACCGGATACGAGAGCAGCGCCAGCATCGAGGCGAGGTTCGACAGCGCGAACAAGCGGTAGGGCACGGCGTTGCTGAAGGTCCGCGCGAACCAGGCCTGCACCAGCGGTCCGGTGGTGGAAAGCAGCAGGTAGGGCAGCCCGATCGTCGCCAGCAGCAGCCCGAGGATGCGCAGGGCCGGGTCTTCGTCGCCGGAGGGCTTCCAGGATACATCGGCGATGATCGGCAGCACGGCGAGGCTCGCGACCAGCAGGCCCACATGCAGCCAGGCCTGCTTCTTCGGCGCGAGCCGGCGGGTCGTCCAGTCGGTGTAGGCGTAGCCGGCGAGCAGCACGCTCTGGAAGAACACCAGGCAGGTGGTCCACACCGCCGACGAACCGCCGAACCACGGCAGGATCTGCTTGGCGATCAGCGGCTGCACCAGGAACAGCAGGAACGCGCTGAAGAAGATCGTTACGGCATAAAGGTACATCGGGTGTCCTTGGTCTCGGGTGCCCGCGAGCGATCCCGTCTGCGTTCCGTCGCCGGTCCCGGGCCATGGCTGGAATCGGCAAACCTCGTATTATATCGGCTGTCTCGACACACGCTGTCTCAACGCACGAACCGCACGAAAGGTACACATGGCCACGTATCCGGAGCTGGCAGGCAGGGTGGTCGCGATCACCGGGGCCGCATCGGGCATTGGTGCGGTGGCCGCGCGCGAGTTCGCCGCGCAGGGCGCTAAGGTGGCGCTGGTCGACATCGCGCGTGCCGACGCGGAGGCGCTGGCCGCCGGACTGGTCGCAGCCGGCCAGGTGGCGCGCTTCGTGCACTGCGACATCTCCGACGAGACTTCGGTGAACGCTGCCATGTCCGCCGTGACCGAAGCGTTCGGTGGACTGGACGTGCTGGTCAACTGCGCGGGCGGCTACACGAAGATGCTCAACATCGAGCAGATGCCGGTCGAGGAGTTCGACAAGGTGATCGCGCTCAACCTGCGCGGCGCCTTCCTGGTCTGCAAGGCCGCCATCCCGCTGCTCAAGCAGTCACGGGCGGGGCGGATCATCAACATCGCGTCGATCTCCGGGCGCACCGTGCATGCGACCTCATCGCCCGCCTACGGCGCGGCGAAGGCGGGCGTGATCCAGCTCACCCGATTCCTCGCCTGGGAACTCGGGCCCCACAACATCACCGCCAACTCGATCGCACCGATCACCACGCTGACTCCGCGCGTGGCGGCGCTGCGCACGCCCGAACAGGTCGAGCAGATGGCCTCGACCATCCCGATGCGCCGGCTGGCCGAGCCGATCGACCATGTGAACGCGATGCTCTGGCTTGCCTCCGATGCGGCCGGCTACATCAACGGCGTGGCGCTGGACGTCAACGGTGGCCGGGTGATGTTCTGAGCATGGGCACCGTCACCGGGCGCCAGTTCCACAACCAGCCGGAGCAGAGCCACCTCCACGGCTTCCTGGTCGACCTGTGGGACGAGGTGCGGCGGGAGACCGCCGGCGCGCTCGACATCACGGTGCATGCGCAGAACGCCGGCATCCCGGGTTCGGACCCGGCGGCGCTGAAGATGCTCGTCGCCGGCGAGGTCGAGTTCATCGTGCTGATGGGCGGGCTGCTTGGCGACCTCGTGCCAGCCGCTGGCATCCAGGGCCTGCCGTTCGCGTTCACCAGCCACGCGCAGGTGCACGCGGTCGACGCCGGCCCGCTCGGTACCTACCTGCGGCGCGAGATGCTGGCCGCTGGCATCCGGGGCTTTGCTGGCGGGCTGATGGAGAATGGTTTCCGCCATGTCGTGATGCGCGGCAAGCCGATCCGCGGCGTGGAAGACCTCGCCGGCGTGCGCATGCGCGTGCCCGACAGCCCGCTGTTCATCGACACCTTCACCGCGCTCGGAGCGACCCCTGTGGTCGCGAACATCAGCGAGTTGTACTCGTCGCTGGCGAGCGGACGGGTCGATGGCCAGGAGAACCCGCTCGCGGTGTGCGAGGTGAACCGGCTGTACGAGGTCACCCGATACGTCAGCCTGACCAGCCACATGTGGTCGGGCTTCAACCTGATCGGAAACCTGGGCTTCGTCCAGCGGCTGTCGGAGTCGACGGTGGCGATCGTCGAGCGCGCGGTGGCCACACACGTGGCACGCCAACGGGCCTATACCGACGGCTTCAACCGCGACCTCGAGCACGGGCTGGCCGCGCGTGGCATGCAGTTCAACACCGCCGACGTGGCCGGTTTCCGCCGTGCGCTGTCGGCCGAGTTCTACCAGCGGTCGAAGGAGCGCTTCGGCCGTAACGCCTGGTCGCTGCTCGAGGATGCGGTGGGCCGGCTCGGCTGAACCGGCCCACCGCCCGGCGAGTCGCCTACTCCAGCTTGATGCTGGCGGCCTTCGCGACCTTGGTCCACTTCACG
Source organism: Betaproteobacteria bacterium (assembly GCA_947458835.1). Taxonomy (GTDB): domain Bacteria; phylum Pseudomonadota; class Gammaproteobacteria; order Burkholderiales; family CAIKXV01; genus CAIKXV01. The sequence continues at coordinate 23,132 of CANHBC010000036.1, forward strand.
ATCTCGTCGCGGATGTACTGCGCGAACTGCTCGGGCGTCGTGCTGACCGCGTTCATCCCGACCTTGAGCAGGCCGGTCCTCACCTCCGGGGTGGCGAGCGCCTTCACGAGGTCTGCGTTCAGGCGGTCGATGATCGGGCGCGGCGTGCTGGCCGGCGCGACCGCGCCCCACCAGCTGACCACGTCATAGCCCGGTACCGTCTCGGCGACGGTCGGCACGTTCGGCAGTTCATCCTCGCGTTTCGGTCCGGTCACCGCGATCGCCCGCACTCGGCCGTTCTGGATCTGCGGCAGCGCCGTGGTCAGCGTCGGTACCATGAACGCGATCTCGCCGGCGACGACGCCGGCCAGCGCCGGCGTGCTGCCGCGATAGGGCACGTGTGTCGTCTCGATCTTCGTGAGCGTGTTGAGCAGCGCAGCCGCAAGGTGCTGTGAAGTACCTGGTCCGGCTGAACTGTAGTTCAGCATGCCCGGCTTCGCGCGGGCGATCGCGACCAGGTCCTTCACGGTCTTCGCCGGGACTGAAGGATGGACCACGATCACGTTCGCGGTGGTGCTGACCAGCGAGACCGGGGCGAAGTCCCTGATCGGGTCGTACGGCAGCTTCGCGTACAGCGCCGGGTTCACGCCATGGGTCGAGATATTCGCCATCAGCACCGTGTATCCATCTGGTGCCGCCTTCGCGGTGATCTCGGTGCCGAGCGAGCCGCCGGCACCCGGACGAATGTCGACCACCACCGGCTGGCCAAGCAGTTCGCTCCAGCGCGGCGTCACCACGCGCGCGATCACGTCGGTCGCACTGCCGGCGGCCTGCGCCACGATCAGCCGGACCGGCTTGGCAGGGAAGGCCTGGGCCAGGGCGACCGAGGGCAGCGCCACCAGCACGGCGGCGCCTGCGATTCGATGCAGCATGTCGTTCTCCTCCTTGGGGGTTGAATATTCGGTCAGCCGTACAGCCTCTGCGGGCTGTCCCGGCGGGTGTCGAGTCCGGTGCGTTCAGGCCGACAGCAGTCGGCGGGTCGCCTCGGCCGCCTCGCGCACGACTTCGGCGGGCGGGCGCGCCCACAGCAGCGGATTGGGTGCCTCGAAGCTGAGGTAGCCGTCGTAGCCTTTCTCGCGCAGCAGGTCGAACACACCTTTCCACTGCACGATGCCCTGGCCGGGGATCAGCCGGTCGGTCGGCCGACGCTGGCCCGGCGGCGGCCCGGGCGGTACGTCGCTGTACTGGAACGTGAAGATCTCTTCCGGCGCGACATGCTCGAAGCCGCGGCCGGGCGAGCCGCTGCGCTGCAGGTGGTAGGCGTCCAGCAGCAGGCCGGCGGCCGGATGTCCAGCTTTCGCGATGATCTCGCGCGCGACCTCGAGGTGGTTGATCACGTCGTGCCTGGAGTTGAACTCCAGCGCCAGCCGCAGTCCGTGGGCTTCGGCCACCTGCGCGGCCTCGCGCAGCGACAGCCCAGCCTGTTCGAGGGTGCCGGCGTTCTGGCCCGGGGCGGTCATGATCATCGGGCAGCCCAGCGCGACCGCGTTGCGGCAGGTCAGTTCGAGTACATCGAACAGTCGGCGTCGTTCGGCGCCGTCGGCGAACAGCAGCCCGTATTCGGTGCCGAGCACCGCGACGGTCATGCCGCTGGCCTTCACCAGGTCGAGCACCTGCTCGTTGCCCAGCCCCGCGTCATGGCAGCGGGTGAAATCGATCCGGCGCAGTTCCACCGCGTCGAAGCCGCTGGCCCGGGCAGCGGTCAGCGCATCGCCCAGCGGCGTGGTGTCGACGGACCAGGTGTGCAGGGCGAGGCGGCGGGAGAGGTCGGTCATCGGGCATTCCGAGGGTGGTCCGGCGCGAAGCCGCATCATACCTGTGCCGCGCGACAGGTTGCGGAGCCAGCGCGTCCTTGCGCGCAGGACGGCAGTGGCCGAGCCAGCCTGCGGGGCATGCGGTGCGCAGCCCCGCGGGTTCGACTGTCGGGGGTGATAGGCTTGGTCATCCGCGACGAGGCCCCATGAACCCCGACACCACGCCCCTCCCCCCCGACGCCGGCAACGCGCTCTGGCGCTGGTTCGATCGCACCGTGCTGTCCCTGGGCCGGGACATGCGGTGGTCCTACCTGCCGCCGCTGATGGTCTACGTGGCGGCCGGGGTATCCGGCCTCACCGGCATCGTCGGTACCTTCTTCGTCAAGGAATACCTCGGGCTGTCGGCGTCCTTCCTCGCCGCGCTCGGCTTCTGGGCGGGGATCCCATGGGCGCTGAAGATGCCGCTCGGCCACCTGGTCGACCTGATCTGGCGCTACAAGGCGTGGCTGGTGTGGCTGGGCGCATCGGTGATCGCCGCCAGCCTGCTGATCATGTACGGGCTGATCGTGCATACCGAGGCGATGGTGGCGATCGCATCGAAGGAAGCGTGGTTCGTCGCCTCGGCGCTGCTCTCGCCGGTGGGCTTCGTGATCCAGGACTGCGTCGCCGACGCGATGACCGTCGAGGCGGTGCCGCGGCTGGACGAGCAGGGCAACCCCGTCGATCCGGACCGGCGCAAGCTGATGCACACCACGATGCAGATGCTCGGCCGGGTGGCGATCATCGGCGGCACGGTGCTGGTCGGGCTGATCAACGTCTGGATGTTCCAGGACGCGGCCCGGTTGCCCGAGGCGGAGAAGGTCGCCATCTACGGCAACGTGTATGCGATGGCACTGGTGATCCCGCTGCTGTC
>CANHBC010000037.1 GCA_947458835.1 Betaproteobacteria bacterium
CCGCTACCGGCCAGCGCCCGCGCGGAAGGCACGCTGGCCAGCGCGGCGCGACGGCCCGGCCGCAGGCCGATCCACTCGACGCGCCCGGTCCGGGCGAACGTCGAGCGAAGCCCGGACAACGCGGAGGGCGCCTGCAGCGGGGATCGCATCGGGACGGCCATCGGCTCAGGCCGCTGCCAGCAGCAGTTGACGGATGTCCTGGTACCTCGGCAGCCGTGCGCGCGAGAAAGTCAGATGGCGCACCGGGACGTCTCGCAGGTACTCCGCTTTTGCACGCTGGAGCTCGCGCTGCTCGGCGGTCATGTGCGCATCCTCCAGGTCGATCACCGCCACCAGCTGCATGGCCTTGTTGGCGATGGCGAAGTCGACGGTGAGCGATGCCAGCTTCTTGAGACGCTGGGCGCGATCGTATCCATGGACGGACTCCGGCACGTCGAGCAGTTCGGCCAGGCTCACCCGGGCGAAGACTTCATGGTCCGGCACGGCAGTGCGGATCGCATACAGGACCAGCGTGGCCGGCTTGTCGAGCAGGCGGTCGCGCATCCGGAACGGCGGCACGCGCAGCAGCGCCGATTCGGGGATCCGCGAGGCACCGAGCAGCGCCGGACCGATCAGCTGCTCGAGGCGCACCGAGCGCTCGCGTGCCCGTTCCACCCGGGTCCTCCGCCAGCGGACGATGGCCCAGGCGAATACGCCCACCCAGGTCGCGCCGCCGGCCAGGAAAACCAGCGTGGTCGCATCCATCGCGCCGCCTGCCCGCCCCGTCTACCAGGGGATCGGCTTGCGATCGCGGAAGAAACCTCCGCTCGGGCCGTCTCCGGGCAACGTGGCCAGCCACACGGCGGTGTCGGCGCCCTGCGCGACCGTGCGCGGCGCCTCGGCGCCGCCCATCTCGGTGCGTACCCAGCCCGGGCAGACCGAATTCACGAGGACGCCAGTGCCACGGGTGTCGGACGCGATGATGCGGGTCAGCGCGTTGAGCGCGGTCTTCGAGATGCGGTAGGCCGGGGTGCCGCTGCCCATCTCCTCGAGCTGCCCGAGGCCGCTCGACAGATTGACGATGCGGCCGTAGCCACGCTCGATCATCAGCGGCAGCAGTGCCTGGGACAGCATCAGCGGACCCAGCACGTTGGTCGCCAGCGTGCGCTCGTAGGTGGCCGGGCGGGAGTCGAGGAAGCGCCCTCCGCGCGGATCGAGCAGTACCCCTGCGTTGTTCACCAGCACATCGAGGCCACCGGGGCGGCTGCGCAGGTCGCGTGCGAGCGCCTTGATCTGTTCGGGAACGGTGACGTCGAGCCGTACCGGCTCGACCCGCAGCCCCTCGAGGGCGAGCAGCTTGGCCGCCGCCCTTCCCCGGGTGAGCGTGCGCGAGCCGAGCAGTACGGTCAGCCCGCGGCGCGCCAGCTGGCGGGCGATCTCGAAGCCGATCCCGCGGTTGGCACCGGTGACCAGCGCCACGCGAGGGCCCTGGCCGGAGGCGTCGGCCGACGGTGTGGCCCTTGCAGCGTTCGTCGTTCTTGGCATCGCACCATTATACGGGCTGCCCCGCCGGGCGCGGAGCGGCTGCCGGCCCCGCCATCGCCGGCAGGCCCGGAGCGTCCGATGCGCAGTCATTGCGCGCCATGTAAAGCCGGTGCAGCGTGATGCGGCGCACGGCCTGCTTGCTGGCCTCGATGTGCGCCTCGAGCAGCAGGCAGGCATGGTCGGGCTGGCGGTCAAGTATGCTGCGCAGCACCTGCGCATGCTCATCGTAGGTGGCTGCGATCCGCCCAGCGTCGGTGAAGTCGAGCCGGCGAATGATCCGGATGCGCTCGGTCACTTCGCGGTGCATGTGTGCCATCACCCGGTTTCCGGTGGCCACGACGAGCTGCTCATGGAACTGCTCGTCCAGCGCGGCCACCGCGCGCTCGTCGGACAGACGCCGAACCTCAGGCACCAGCCAGGCGTCGCGCAGCGGCCCGAGCGCAGCAGCGTCCGCCTGGTCGCACAGGCGGCGCACCGCCGCGCGTTCAAGTACCACACGCGTATCGTACAGTTGGTCGAACAGCGCGAAGTCGAGCGGCCGCACCATCCATCCGCTGCGCGCCGCCACCGACAGGTGGCCCTCCTGGGCAAGGCGGTTCAGCGCCTCGCGCACCGGCGTGCGCGACATGCCCAGTTCGCGCGCGATCTCATTCTCGGTGAACCAGTCCCCGGGCAGGCGCCGGAACTCGAACACGTCCTGCTTGATCCGCTCGTAGGCACAGTCCGAGAGGCTCTGGCCGGAGAGTCTGCGCATCGGTACCGCGCCCTCAGCCCGGTTCCGGGAAGTGGCAGGCGACGCTGTGCCCAGGCCCCGTGGACTGCAGCACGGGCGAGGACGCGGTGCAGGCGTCACGGCCCTGCGGACAGCGCCCGTGGAAACGGCAGCGTGCCGGGTCCGGGTCGACCGGGCTGGTCGGATCACCTTCGAGGCGGATGCGTCGCGCGGCGCCGCCCGACAGTCCGGGAATCGCGGACAGCAGCGCCCGCGTGTACGGGTGACGTGGCGCCTCGAACACCTCCCGGGCTGGCCCCGACTCGACGACGCGCCCCAAGTACATCACCATCACACGGTCGCACAGCAGGCGCACGATGTTCAGGTCGTGCGACACGAACAGGTAGCTCATGCCGAGCCGCTCGCGCAGGTCGGCAAGCAGGTGCAGGATGACTGCCTGCACCGAAACGTCGAGCGCGGCCGTCGGCTCGTCGAGCACCAGCAGCGAGGGTTCCAGCGCCACCGCCCGGGCGATGCCCACGCGCGCCTTCTGACCGCCGGACAGCTGGTGCGGAAACCGGCCGAGCAGCTCGCGCGGCATCTGCACCAGCCCGGCGACCTCGTCCACGCGCGCCGCCAGCGCCTGCCCGGACAGGTGGCCGAGCAGGCGCAGCGGCTCGGCGATCGCATCGCGCGCCGTATGGCGCGGGTTCAGGCTGTCCGTGGGATCCTGGAACACCATCTGGACCTCCCGGCGCTGCGGCGTGCGGGCGAAGCGGCTCGCCGGGATGCCGCCGATATCCTCCCCTCGGAAACGGATGCTGCCGCCGGTGGGGTCCAGCGTGCGCGTGATCAGACGTACCAGCGTCGACTTGCCGCAGCCGGATTCGCCGACCAGCCCGACGCTCTCGCCGCGGCCGATCTCGAGGTCCACACCGTCCACCGCGTGCAGCATCGGCGCACGCCGGGCGGCACCGAAGGACAGCACCCCGCCGCCGGACTTCAGCGGGAACAGCTTGCGTACCTGCTCGACCTGGAGCAGCGGCGTGGACGGATCGCTCACAGCGGCCTCCGGCAGGCGACCGCATGCGCCGGACCAGCGGACACACGGGGCAACGGACGCTGCAAGCAGGCCGCCTCGGAGCGGTCGCAGCGATCCAGGAAACGGCAGGCCGGCAAGTCGCCGCGCCGCAGGTCCGGCAGGGAACCGGGGATGGCTGCCAGCGAGCGCAGGTCGGCGACGGCATGCGGCGTGGTGGCGATCAGCCGTGCGGTGTACGGATGGCGCGGACGCGCGAACAGTTCGGCGGTGGGCGCGACCTCGACCACGTGGCCGGCATGCATGACGACGATGCGGTCGCAATGCTCGGCCGCGAGGCCGAGGTCGTGGGTGATCAGCACCGAGGCCATGTTCCGCTTGCGTGCCAGTTCGCCGATCAGGTCCATCACCGCCGCCTGCGTGGTCACGTCCAGGCCGGTCGTCGGCTCGTCCGCGACGAGCAGCGACGGAGAACAGGCGAGCGCGATGGCGATCATGATCCGCTGGCACAGGCCGCCGGAGAGTTCGAACGGGTAGGCGTGGTAGCGCCGCTCAGGGTCCGGAATGCGCACCGCCGCCAGCGCCTCGACCGCACGCCGCCGCAGTTCCGCCGATGGCGTGCTGGTATGCCGGGCGAGTACGTCCTCGATCTGGTGGCCCACCTTGCGGATCGGGTTGAGCGCGACCCGCGGATTCTGGAAGATCATCGCCGCCTCGCGCCCACGGATCTCCTCCAGTTCGGAGGCGCTCGCGCGAACCAGGTCAAGGCCGCCGAACACCGCCCGGCCGCCGGTGATGCGGCCAGCGGCATCGAGGATGCCGAGCACTGCATAGAACAGCACCGACTTGCCCGAGCCGGACTCGCCGACCACGCCGACCGTCTCCCCCTTGCCTACCGTGAAGGAGACGTCCTCGAGCGCATGTACCGTGCCGCCGCGCGTGCGGAACTCGACGCCGAGAGATTCAACCGACAGCAGCGGCACCGGGCTGTCCATCACGTGCGCCGCCGCGGGTCGATCATGTCGCGAAGTCCGTCGCCCAGCAGGTTGAAGCAGAACACCGCCAGCATCAGCACCACCCCCGGGAAGAACGACACCCACCATTCGCCGGAGATCATGTAGCTCGCACCCTCGGCGACCATGATGCCCCACTCCGGCTGGGGCGGACGCACGCCCAGTCCGATGAACGAAAGACCCGCGGCGTTGAGGATGGCCCAGCCCATGTTGAGCGAAATCTGCACCATCACCGGGGGCAGGATGTTCGGGAACAGGTGGAACGCCAGGATGCGCGCCTCGGTGTTCCCGGCCAGCCGGGCCGCCTCGACGAAGCCGGCGTTGCGGCGGACGTTCACTTCGGAGCGTGCCACCCGGATGTAGAACGGCAGGTTGATGATCGCCGTCGCGTAGATGATGTTCTCGACGGTGTTTCCGAGCGCGGCGACGATCGCCATCGCCAGCACGAACAGAGGAAACGCCATGATGGTGTCGGCGAGGCGGCTCACGACGCGGTCGATCCAGCCACCGTAATACCCGGCGCAGGCGCCCAGCGCGCAGCCGATGCCGAAGGACAGCAGCACCGCGGCCAGCGCCATGCCGAAGTCCAGCCCGGTGGCCACGATCACGCGTGACAGGATGTCCCGGCCGAGTTGATCGGTGCCGAACCAGTGCTGCGCGGAGGGCGGCTGCAGCACCTTCGACGGGTCCGTCTCCAGCGGGTCGAACGGAGCGATCCACGGGCCGACCAGCGCGAGCACCAGGAACAGCCCGAACAGCGCGAACGAGCCGGCGGTCACCGGGTTGTCGGACAGCACATAGCGCACGTGGCGCAGCCCGGCATGCTCAGTCATCGATGCTCACCCGGGGGTCGATGAGGGTGTAGAGGAGGTCGATCATCAGGTTGAGCGTGACGAAGAGCAGCGCCATCACCAGCACGAAGCCCTGCACCGGCGCGTAATCCGACTGCACCAGTGCGTCGACCGCGAACGACCCGATGCCGGGCCAGGCGAACACCTTCTCGATCACCACGCTCGAACCCAGCATGAAGGAAAACACCATCCCGAGCGTGGTGACCACGGGCAGCATCGCATTGCGGAAAGCGTAGCGGTAGAGCACCGTGGCAGCGGAAAGGCCGCTGGCGCGCGCGGTGCGGACGAAGTCCGAGGACAGCACGCCGAGCATCGCCGCGCGCGTCATCCGCGCGAGCGGCGCCAGCACGAAGATCGCCAACGTGAGCACCGGAAGCACCATCTGCTTTCCGGCGGCGAAGAACAGTTCGGGGTCGCCGGCCAGCAGGCTGTCGACCAGGTAGAAACCGGTCACGTGCGCCGGCGGCGAATACATCGAGTCGAGCCGCCCGACCGGCGGCGGCGCGATGCCTAGCAGGTAGTAGAACACGTAGGCGAGCAGCAGCCCCGTGAAGAAGATCGGCAGCGAGACACCGAGCGTGGTCACCAGCCGGCAGGCATGGTCGACCCAGGACCCGGGTCGCGTCGCCGCCAGTATGCCCAGCGGCAGCGCGATCGCGCAGGCCACCAGCAGTCCGAGCAGCGTCAGTTCGAGCGATGCCGGCAGACGGCGGAGGATCTCGTCGAGCACCTGTTGTCCGGTGGACACCGAGAGCCCGAGGTCACCGCGCGCCAGGTCGCCGACGTAGTCGATGAACTGACCCCACAGCGGCTGGTCCAGCCCGAGGCTGGCCCGGATCTGCTCCACCGCTTCCTGGGTCGCCGCCGGGCCAGCGTAGAACGCTGCCGGGTCGCCCGGCAGCGCACGCGTGAGCACGAAGGTGACGATGACGATCCCGATCACGTTCGGGATCGCCGCCAGCAGGCGCTTTCCGATCAGTCGCAGCACGCCCGTTCAGGCCTTGAAGATCGTGCGGTAGTCGGGTTGCACGTGGAACCAGTACATGTACCCCTGCACGTTGCGCTGCATCGCCACGTCGAAGGAGGGCTGGAGCAGCGGCACCCGCGGGACGTCGTTGAACGCGATCTCGATGAAGTTCTTCACCTGCGCCTCGTAGCGCTTCGGGTCGGCCTCGAAGCGTGCCGCGTCGATCAGCTTGTCCATCGCGGGGTTCTGGTAGCTCATCGTGTTGAACACCGCGTTCTGGCCGTGGTAGCACCAGTAGAAGAAGTATTCCGGGAAGTTCAGCCAGCCGCCGAAGCGGTTGAGGATCAGCGGCATGTCCTTCTTGAGCAGCGCCGCCCGCCAGTTGGCGCCCGGTACCTTGTTGATCGAAACCTTGATGTTGATCCGCGCCAGCGCCTCCTGGATCAGGATCGACACCGGCTCGCCGATGGTCGCACCGCCTAGGTCGAACGAGAGCGTGGTCTCGAAGCCGTCCGCCATGCCAGCCTGTTTCATCAGTTCGAGCGCGCGCGGCACGTTGGTTCCGTAGCCATGCGGCAGCGGCCACTCCGCCTTCTGGGGCGTATTGCTTTTGGCGCCCCACATCTTGTTGCCCCGGCCCCAGAAGCCGATATCGTTCATCCGGTCGTAAGGCAGCGCCCAGGCGATCGCCTGCCGTACCAGCGGGTTGTTGAACGGCGGGCGCGCGGTGTTCATCCCGACGTAGAACAACGCGTTCTCGATCGGGGTGGAGACCACGCGCACCGGGCCGCTCTCCTTCGACATCTCGAGGAAGTCCTTCGGCGGCAGCTCGTAGGTGATGTCGATGTCGCCGCGCGCCAGCAATGCACGGCGGTTGCCCGCTGAGGGCACCTCCCGCTGGACGATCCGGCGCAACCGCGGCAGCGCACCGCTCTTCCAGTTGTCGAAGCGGGCGTAGATCAGTTCCTGCCCCGGCCGCCAGGCCTCGACCCGGAACGCACCGCCGCCAGCGGTATTGGTGCGCAGCCAGTTCGCCGCCCACGGATCCTTATCGCTCACGTGCTTCATCGCGAGCGCCGAGTTGTAGATCGACGGCACCGGGACCGCCATGTTCGGCATCGCCATCTTGTCGCGGCGATCGAGTTCCACGCGGAACGTGAGGTCGTCGACCACGATGAATTGCCGCGGCTCGTTCAGCGAACCGGCACGCATCTGGAACTGCGGGAAGCCGCCCATGCCGAGTGCCCGGTCATAGGACCACTTCACGTCCTTGGCGGTCACGCGCGTGCCGTCGTGGAAGGTGGCGTTCTTGCGCAGCCGGAAGGTCACCGACTGGCCGTCCTTGGCGACCTGCCAGCTCTCTGCGAGTTCGGGCTCGAGCCGGGTGTAGTCGTAGGAGATCGAACCGTCCGGGAGTTTCTTGCGACCGAAGGTCATCAGCCGGTCGTACGCGTTGACCGCCACTGCGTAGGCCGGACGGTTGGCGCCCACGCCATGGATGTCGAGGCTGTTGGGACCGAACTCGTTGGCGACGACCAGGGTCTCGCGCCTGGCATCCTGGGCGAGGGCCGAGGGCACGCCAGCGGCGATCGAACCGGCACTGCCGGTGGCGGCAGCGGACTGGATGAAGCGGCGTCGATTCATGGACTCTCCAGGGGCGGGGCACGCGCCGCACGCAGGCGACAGTACCGGGACGGGTTTGCTGCCGGACGGCAGGCCTTGCGGCTGGATGGCACACCAACTGGTATACCAACGCGCCGACGCTGCCAGTTCAGCAACAAGCGTGCCATCACGTGAGAGCGCTGCCGCATGTGCGCGTCCCGTGTGGCGGCCGGACGCGAACGATCCCGTTTCACGTGCCCGTGCACCTCGGCAATGCGCGGCTGCGCGTAGGCGCACCACGCGCGGGCGTACCGCTGTTCTAGTTGCGGCGTGCCTCGGCAGCGGATGCGTCGGCGATCGCGGCCATCACCAGGTTCACCGCGACCTGTCGCCGATAGTCGGCGGTCGAGCGGATATCGTCCCGCGGCGACAGGTCGGTCGCCAGCGCGCGCGTGACCAACGCCGGATCAATCCCGGCGAGCGGCCTGCCGCGCAGCGCGGCCGACAGCGACCCGGCCAGCAGCGGCACCGGGCCCATCGATGCGAATGCGAAACGCGCCTCGCGCACCACTCCGGCTCCCGCATCGAGCAGGACCGAGAGCGCGACCTTGCTGATCGCCTGCGCGCGGCGCGTGCCGACCTTCCGGTAGTGGACAGAGGCGTACGGCGACGGGAACGGCACCGTGACCGAAACCAGCAGTTCATCCGGTTCGGCACGCGTGCGCTTGTAGTCGAGGTGGAAATCCGCGTAGTCGATCGAGCGACTGCCGCGCGTGCTCGCCAGCGTGAGTCGAGCGCCGTAGGCCAGCAGCACCGGCGGGTTGTCCGCCGCCGGTGACGCATTCATGATGTTTCCGCCGAGCGTGGCCCGGTTCTGGATTGCCACCGAACCCGTCTGGCGGGCGGACGCCACCAGCATCGGCAGCCGCCCGGCGACTGCCGGATGGTTGGCCAGGCGGCTGCAGGACACCGCGGCACCGATGGTCACGCCGGCATCGTCGACGTCGATCCGGTTCAGCTCAGGCAACGCGGACAGGTCGAGCACGGTCGGCCACCGTCCGGCGCCGGCGTTCCAGCCGACCATCAGGTCCGTGCAGCCGGCTGCGGGCACGACGGCGTCCTTCGCCCGGGCACGGATGTCGAGTGCCTCGGCCAGCGACCCGGGGCGATGCCATTCACCGGCTGCGCTCGCCTGCACGCTCACGAAGCACCGCCCCCGGCGGTGCCTTCACCCGCGGCCGCATCGAGCACGGCCGCATGGATGCGGACATAGCCGGTGCACCGGCAGAGGTTCCCGGCCAACGCCTCGCGCACCGCCTCGAGCGTCGGGTGGGGATCGCGGTCGAGCAGCGCCCGCGCGGCCATGACCATGCCTGGCGTGCAGATGCCGCATTGCGCAGCGCCGGCGCGGGCGAAGGCCGCGACCAGCGGATCGTTGCGTGGCAGGCCTTCGATGCTGGTCACGGTGCAGCCGTGCAACTGCCCGACCGGCACCAGGCAGCTGTTGGCCAGCTCGCCATCGACCAGCACCGCGCAGGCACCGCACTCGCCCTCGCCGCACCCTTCCTTGGTGCCGGTCTGGCCAGCATGCAGGCGGATCAGATCGAGCAGCCGCATCGCGGGCGAAGGGACCGTCCCGTCCGCGGCCGAAAACACGCGTCCGTTCAGCGTGAAGGAGAGTACCGGCCCCTCGCTCATGCCGCCTCCCGTGCCGAGGCTGCCTGCAACGCATCCATCACGTCCTCCGGCAGCACTGGCAGGCTCGCGATCCGGGTGCCCAGCGCATCGTTGACCGCGCTGAGGATCGCTGGCCCGGGACCGTCCATCGGCAGCTCGCCCAGGCCCTTGGCTCCGGACGGACCGGCGCCGCCCGGCTGCTCCTGGAAGAACACGCGCACCGGCGGGATATCCGCGCTGGTCGGGATGATGTAATTGGTCATCCGGTTGTTCGCCATCGTCCCGTTGCCATCCCAGACCACCTTTTCGAACAGCGCGAAGCCGATGCCCTGGACCACGCCACCCTCGACCTGGCCGGCGGCGATCACCGGGTTGACTACCCGACCCACTTCCTGCACCGCAGTGAACCCGGTCAGCGCGACCTCGCAGGTGGTCAGGTCGACTTCGACCTCGGCGACGTAGGACGCCCAGGCATAGCTGGCATACGGTGAACCCTCGAACACGACCTCGTCCCACTGCACGCTGGCTGGAGGTTCGTAGCGGGCCTCGGCTTCCAGGGTCGGATGGCCATCGAGGTAGCGCGCACACGCAGCGGCAAAGGCATGCTCGTCGGCACCCTCGACTGGCAGCCCGGCCTTCGCGACCAGTTCGGCGCGAAGCCTGCGTGCCGCCTGCTCGAGGATCAGCCCGACCACCATGCAGGTACGCGAGGCAACGGTCGGCCCGGAATCGGGCACGTCATGGGTATCCACCCGGGCCTGGGTGACACGCTCGAGCGGAACACCCAGCGCATCGGCCACGACCTGGCACAGGGAGGTGGTGTTGCCCTGCCCCATCTCGCTGCTCGAAGCCACCACCTCGACCTGCCCTCGGCGGTCCGCACGGACCTTGGCCATCGATGCCAGCACGACCTCGCCGTTTCCAGTGAACCCTGCCCCGTGGTGGAACGTGGCCAGGCCGATGCCTCGACGCAGCGGGAGACCGGCCGCGGCGTTCCCGGCGTTGAATGCCGCGAAGGCCTCGCGCCGGGCGAGGTAGTCACTCTCGTACAGCGCCTGGTCGAGCACCGCATCGAAGTCGGTGGTCTCGTCGATCGGCTGGCCCGGCACAGACCGGTCGCCCGGGCGAAGCAGGTTGACCCGGCGCAGCTCCAGGGGAGTCATGCCCAGTGCCCGCGCCAGTCCGTCCATGGCCTGTTCGATCGCGAAGATGCTCTGCGGCGCCCCGAACCCACGGAAGGCTCCGTTGGGTGGATGATTGGTGGCCACGGCACGGCCGCGCACGCGGGCATGTGGACAGGCGTAGGGACCGGGCGCATGGATCACGCCGCGCGACAGCACGACCGGCGACAGCGTGGTGTAGGCGCCACCGTCGAGCGCGAAGTCCACGTCGAGGAAGGCCAGCCGACCGTCGCGCCGCGCACCGATGCGCACCAGCGTACGCGACGGATGCCGCTTCGGCGTGGCCAGCATGTCCTCGGCCCGGTCGTAGACCAGTTTGACCGGGCGTCCCCCGGCCCTCAGCGACAGCAGTGCGGCATGCGCGGCAATGTGGGACGGATACTCCTCCTTGCCACCGAAGCCCCCGCCGGTGGTGCACTGGACCACGCGCACCGAGCCCGGATCGCGGCCGGTCACCGCGGTCAGCGTACCAAGCACGTAATACGGGCACTGCATCGAGCCTTCCACGACCAGCACGCCCGCGGCATCGATCTGCGCGAGCATGCCCTGGGGCTCGATGTAGACATGCTCCTGCGAGCCGGTCTCGAACCGGCCCTCGAAGACGACATCCGCGACCGCTTCGCCAGCGGCGAGGTCGCCGCGCTCCATGCGGTAGTCGCGGTAGACATTGCCCGGGCAGACTTCGCCGCGCAGCGCGAGCGCATCATCGATCGAGAACACCGGCGACGGATTGGGACGCTCGTGCAGGCGAACTGCCGCGACCGCCTCACGAAGCAGACGCCGATCGGCGTGCGCGAGCAGTACCACTGGCTCGCCGGCATGGCGGTACCGGCCGGAGGCGAGCACCGGCTGGTCCAGCTCGATCATCTGCGTCGCGTTGACGCCGGGGATGTCGGACGCGGTGACCACCACGAACGACGACCAGTCCACGCCGGGACCGAACTCGATCCGCTCCACCGTACCGCCCGCCGACCGGGTGCGCACGGTCGCCCCGTGCAGCATGCCCGGGCAGGAGAGGTCGTCGACGTAGCGCGCCTCGCCGAGGATCTTGGCAGCGGCATCCTTGCGCACCACCGGGGCGCCGACGGCGCCCCGGCCCGACATCACTGCCGCTCCATCCGACCGCATGCGGTCGGCGTCCGGCCTACTTCACCAGGCGCAGGTCGCGGGACGGCAGGAAGGAGCGGTTGAACACCTCGGCCTGCCCCGGGGCGCGCGGCAGGGAGGCCGCCTCGACCTGCTGCGCAACGCCGCGCGAGAAGCGCTCGTCGACGACGTCGCCCAGCCCGACCTTGGTCACCTCGGGCGACAGGACATCGTTGCGGATCGCAGCCAGCAGGCGCGCCTTCTGGTTGTCGCGGTTGAGCAGCGGGTCGCGCTTCATCACCGCGTCAACGCCCGCGTCCGGGTTGGCCAGGACGTCCTGCACGCCACGGGTCAGCGCACGCAGGAAACCGCGGATCGCCTCGGGGTTCTCCTTCACGAACTTCTGCGAGAACATGATCGAGCTACCGTAGCCGGCCACGCCCATGTCGCCGTAGCGGAAGATGTTCAGGTCCTTCTCGGGGTTGAGCCCGACCGCCTGTGCGGCGAACCAGATCGTGTTGATGAAGCCGGCGACCGCGTCGACCTCCCGCTTCTGCAGCATCGGTTCACGCAGGTTCGGGGCCATGTTGGTGATCTTCACCTTGCTCGCGTCCAGGCCGTTCGCCTTGGCGAATACCGGCAGCAGGCCCAGCGCCGCATCGCCAGCCGGGGCACCCAGCGTGCGGCCTTCCAGGTCGCGCGGGGTCTTGATGCCGGACGAGGCGAGCGTCGCGATCACGAACGGGGCGCGGTTATAGAGCATGTACACCGCCACCGGCTGCTCGCCGGGCTTCTGCGCGGCCAGTCGGATCAGGGCATTGGTGTCGCCGAAGCCGCCGTCGTAGACGCCGCTGGCCACGGAGTTCACCGCCACGACCGAGCCCTTGCCCTGGTCGAAGGTCACGTCTAGCCCTTCCTTGGCGAAGTAGCCGCGGTCCTGTGCGAGCAGGAAGAAGGCATGCGGGCCCTGCCACACCCAGTCGAGCTGGAAGCGGATCGCGACCTTCGACTGGGCGATCGCCGCCGGTGCGGCCAGGGACGAGGCCAGCAGCGCGGCCGCGGCGGTCAGGGTCTTGCGCTTCGGTGCATCCATTTGTGTCTCTCCTCGGTTGGATCGTTCGGACTGTGGTCGGAAGGCCGGGGCAGGCCCGGCGGGGATGTCAGTGGCTCTGCAGCGCGATGTCTGCCTTGCGCTGCGACCAGCCGGCAAAGCGGGTCTCGAGCAGTGCGAAAATACCGTACAGGATCACGCCCATGATGGCGAGCAGCAGCAGCGCGCCGAAAGCCAGCGCCGTCTGGTAGTTGGCACTGGCGACCATCATCACGTTACCGATACCCTTGTTCGCCGCAACCGTCTCCGAGAGCACGGTACCGACGAAGGCCAGGGTGACCGAGATCTTCAGCGACGCGAAGAAGTACGGCATCGCGCGCGGCAGGCCGACCTTGAGCAGGATGTCGCGCTTCTTCGCGCCGAGCGCGCGCAGCACGTCCTCCAGTTCAGGCTCGGTGGTGGCCAGCCCGGTGGCCACGTTCACCACGATCGGGAAGAACGAGATCACGAGCGAGGTCAGGATCGCCGGGACGGTACCCACGCCGAACCAGAGCACGAAGATCGGCACGACCGCCACCTTGGGAATGCTCGAGAAGCCGATCAGCACCGGGTAGAACGCCTCGTAGGCCAGGCGCGAGGAACCGATCAGGGCGCCCAGCAGCACGCCGACGATGATGGCGCCTCCGAAGCCGACCATCGTGGTGTACAGGGTCTGGAGCGCGTGCGGCCAGATCAGCGGGAACTTGGTCACCAGGTCGTGAATCACCGCGCTCGGCGGCGGCAGGATCACCGACTTGATGCCGGTGGCGATCACCAGCACCTCCCAGGCGATGAAGATCAGCGCGACGAAAACGACCGGGAAGGCCTTGATGACGAAGCGGTTGGAAAGCAGCGATGCAGTCATGGTCAGGCCGTCCTCATGCCTTCGGCGCGTGCATTGCCGATGCGGGTCCGCAGCCGGTGCACCATCGCGACGAATTCGGGTTCGTACATCACGTCGAGCCCACGCGGCCGGGCGAACGGAACGTCCTCGCTGTGCAGCAGGCGGCCCGGGCGCGCGCTCATCACGAACACGGTCTCGGACAGCAGCACCGACTCGGCAAGGTCGTGGGTGATCAGCATCACGGTCGGCCGGCGGGCCAGCCAGAGTTCCTGCAGCACCTGCCACAGTTCCTCGCGGGTGAACGCGTCGAGCGCACCGAACGGCTCGTCGAGCAGCAGCAGTTCAGGCTCGTGGATCAGCGCGCGGCACAGCGAGGCGCGCTGCAGCATCCCGCCCGAGAGTTGCCAGGGCTTCTTGTCGCCGAAGCCCTTCAGGCCGACCATCGCGAGCAGTGCCTCGGCCTTCGCCCGGTACTCGTCATAGCGGGCGCGGAAGGTACTGCGATAGGGCTCGACGATGCGCAGCGGCAGCATCACGTTGTCGATCACGCTGTACCAGGGCAGCGGGGTCGGGTTCTGGAACGCCATTCCGACGAAGCCGAGCGGTCCGGTCACGGGCCGTCCACCCACCACCACGCGCCCCGCGGTGGGCGGGATCAGGCCCGACACCATCTTGAGCAGCGTGGACTTGCCGCAGCCCGACGGCCCGACGATCGAAACGAACCCACCCTTCGGGATGTCGAGGGTCGCGCCTTCGACGGCGAGCGTGCCGCCCGCACCGCCGTAACGCAGGCTGACGTCTTCGAACCGGATGAACGGTTCGGCCGCTGCGGCCGTCGCCGTCCCGCCCGAGGCAGTCGCCACCGGGGTCGCGTCCAGGGTCGTGGCCTCGGTCATTTCGGCTCCAGCATGATGCTGACGTGCGCGGAGACCACGCGCCAGCCCTCGGGCGTGCGCATCCAGGTCTGGCTCTGGCGGCCGATGCGATCACCGGGCGGGCGCTTGAATTCGGTGTTGGCGACCGCGACATCCCGGCCGTAGGTGGTGATCCGTGTGTGGCTCAGGGTACGCATCAGTCCCTGGGACGGACGCGAGGCCCGGAACTCGCAGATCTCCTGGTAGCTGTGCAGGTTCTCGGTCGCGCCGTAGCGCAGCGTGGTCGGGTGGTTCCAGAAGATCTCGTCGAGTACCTCGACCTTGTTGTTCACCAGTGCGTCTTCGTATCGGTAGAACGCGGCGGTGACTTCCGCCAGCACTTCGGGGATGTTGATCTCGAGGCTCATCGATGTACTTTCGTGGATTGACCGTCGGGTGTATTCATCGCGGCGTGGCGACCGGCGCGGCCGCCACACCGATGCGTTCGAGGTGGGCGGCCACGCGCAGGCAGAGGTCCTCGCGCCAGGGAGCGGCGACCACCTGGACGCCGATCGGCAGGGTTCCCGGTGCCACGGCGACCGGCACCGCCGCCACCGGCCAGCCGAGGAAGGAGACCGGCTGGGTGAACAGGCCGAGGTTCGGGCGCGCGAGCATGCGCTCCCCCTCGAGCGTGATCCACTCGGTGCCGATCGGTGGCGCCGACAGGGGCGTGCAGGGTGCGATCAGGACATCACACTGCTCGAATACCGACAGCGCCCGGTCGCGCACGTAACGCCTGACCCGCTGCGCCTGCGACAGCCAGTGCGCCGGTGCCAGCGCGCCAGCCAGCAGGCGGTCGCGGATGAGCGGATCGAAGTCGCCGGGACGTACCTTCAGGTCGGGCAGGTGCAGCAGTCCGCCCTCGATCGCAGTCATCACGAAGGCGGCCGCACGGCCGCGGCCGGCCTCTGGTACCTCGACGCGCCGGGTCGCGCCCAGGGCCTCGGCTACCCGGTGCACCGCGGCGCGCGCCTCGTCGGCCATCGGCCGCGCGAAATGGCCATCGGCGACGGCGATACGCAGGCCGTCGATACCATGGCCGAGTTCCGACGATGCCGGTTCAACCGGACGCTGGGCGCACACCGGATCGGTGGCGTCCGGCCCCTGCATCGCATCATAGGCAAGCGCCAGGTCGGCCGTGGAACGCGCGAGCGGGCCGATATGGTCGAGGCTGCCGACGAACGGCCAGGCACCGGCGCGCGACAGCCGGCCGTAGGTGGGCTTCAGGCCGAACAGACCGCATAGCGAGGCAGGCACGCGGATCGAGCCATTGGTGTCGGTGCCGAGCGTGAACGGGACCAGGCCGGCCGCGGCGGCGGCCGCCGAGCCACCGGATGAGCCCCCGGCGATACGCGACAGGTCGTGGGGATTGCACGTCGGGCCGTAGTGGCTGTTCTCGGTACTGAACCCGTACGCGTACTCGTCCATGTTGAGCGCACCGACCAGAACGGCTCCGGCGCCGCGCAGCCGGCGCACCGCCGAGGCATCGGCGGTGGCGGGCGGATGGTCGCGGTTGATGCGCGAGCCGGCCAGCGTGGCGATGCCTTCAATGTCGAACAGGTTCTTCACCGCGTACGGCACGCCGGCGAGCGGACCCGGCCGTTCGCCGCGCGCGACGACGGCATCCACGTCCGCCGCTTCGGCCATCGCACGCTCGCGCGTGAGCGCCGTGAACGCGTTGATCAATGGGTTGCAGCGCTCGATATCGTCCAGCGCCGCGCGCGTGACCTCGACCGCGCGCGCGCGCCCGTCGCGCACCGCGCGCGCGATGTCGGCAGCCGTCCAGGTCGCGAAGGGGCTGGACGGGGCGCGGGCGGCCGCCACCATCGATGGCCCGGTCATGGCCGGTACACCGCTGCAGCCTCATCCGTGTCGGCCAGCGGCACCGTATCGACCACGCCCGCCACCTGCGCCATGCGCACCAGGTTCGCGGCCACGGCGGCGCGGTGTGCCGGATCGATCGGCAGCCCGATCGCGGCCGATGCCGTATCGACGTAAGCGATCCAGTCGACCGGATCGGCGGGGTTCATCGTGCTTCGGCTCCGGCCAGATGATCGCAGTAGGCTCGCCAGCCGCCGTAGGCGGAGATGTCGGGTGCATCCGCGAGAGCGCCCGGTTCGCAGACGAAGCCCTTCACCTCACTGCCGTCGGCCAACCGGACGGTACCGATGGCCAGGGGCGGCGGTACCTCGGCGACGAATGCACCGAACGCGGCGACCGACAGTTCCCAGACCTCGACCGCGATCGGGCAGCCCTGCCCCGACGCGCCGCTGCCATCGCCGATGCGCACCAGCCCGGGACGCGGCGGAACGGTGCCCGGCAGCGCATGCAGTCGGTAGCCCGGCGCGGTCGTGGTCTCGGCGACCCGCCGGGCCGCCCGGCCGGTGAGTTGCCCGTTCAGCGGCATGCCCGAGAGATGCGCCCCGACCACCGCCAGGCGCACGGTCGGCGCCGCAGCGGCCGACAGGCTCGCCAGATCGTCCGCCGCAGCCGGCACCGGCAGACCATGGGCGCCGCTGGTCGCGTTAAGCAGCGCCTGCAGGCGGCCCGCGGCATCCAGCAGCATCCGGTCGGCGAAGGGCTGGCCGACCAGCGTGATGCCGGTCGGAAGCCCGTCGGCACGCAGCCCGGCAGGCACCGCGACCGCCGACAGGTCGAGCAGGTTGACGAAGTTGGTGTAGTGACCGAGCCGCGTGTTGAGCAGGACCGGCTCGGCCTCGACCTCCGACACCCGGTAGATCGTGGGTGTGGTGGGCAGCAGCATGAAGTCGACCGCATCCGGTCCCTGCCAGACGCGTGCGCAGGCGGCGCGCAATGCCTGCAGCCGGTACAGCGCCTCGAAAGTGTCGACCGCGCTGAACGCGCGCGCGCCTTCGGTGATCCGCCGCGTCACCGGATGCAGCGCCTCGGGTTGGGCCTCGATGAAGTCGCGGATCGCGGCGTAACGCTCGGCCACCCAGGGCCCCTGGTAGAGCAGCGCTGCCGCCTCGGCGAACGGTGCGTAGTCGAACGGCACGGCGACCGCGCCCTCCGCCTGCAGCGCCGCGACCGCACGCTCGTACGCGGCCTCGGCCGCCGGATCGCCGTGGAATTCGCGCCCGGCGGCCGCCGGCACCCCGAAGCGCAGGCCCGCGAGCCGTCCCGCCGGCACGGCTGCGTCGGACGGGGCGCCGCGTGACCATGGATCGAGCGGGTCGGGCGCGGCGACCACGTCGAGCACCATCCGTGCGTCCACGCAGTTGTTCGCGAACACCGCAATGCAGTCGAGCGAGCGGCAGGCCGGTACCGTGCCGTGGTTGCTGACCAGGCCACGCGTCGGCTTCAGGCCCACGATGTTGTTGAACGCGGCGGGCACTCGTCCGGACCCGGCCGTGTCGGTGCCAAGCGCGAAGCTGACCAGCCCCGCGGCGACGGCCACCGCCGAACCGGAACTGGAGCCCCCCGGCACGTAGGCGGCGTCGAAGGTGTTGGCGGGTACCCCGTAGGGGCTGCGTACCCCGACCAGGCCGGTGGCGAACTGGTCGAGGTTGGTCTTGCCGACAGCGATCGCGCCGGCATCGACCAGGCGCTGCACGGCCGTCGCACTCGCCTGCGCCCGGTAGGCGAACGCCGGACAGGCCGCCGTGGTGGGCAGCCCGGCCACGTCGATGTTGTCCTTGACCGCGAACGGGATGCCGAACAGCGGCAATGCGCCCCGGGCCGCCGGCGTCAGCCGGTCGAGTTCCTCCGCCCGGGCACGCAGCGCCTCGTGCGTCTGGATACTGATCCAGGTCGGATCACCGGGGTTGCGGCCGAAGGCCTCGATCAGGCGCTCCACGACGTCGGCTGCGCGCAGCGTGCCGGCGGCCAGCGCGGCTCGCAGCGATCGCACATCCAGGGGATGCTCGTGGAAGGTCATCGGGATGTACCGGGCGCCGGAAGCACGCGTTGGGAAGGTCGGGCGGTATGCATGGGGGTTCCCGGGTGCAATCGCCGTGCCATACGGTAGAAGCCTTCCGGAGCGGCGTGCAGACCCCGTCCCGGCGACCGGCGGCACCGGCATGGAGCATGCCGGACCGCCGGGTGCGTGATTATGGTGCAGCGGCGCGGGGCGTGCACGCCGGGCCGGCCGTGCGCCGGATCTGGCAGCGCGGACGGCCTGGCCCGGTCAGGCCCGGTCGTCAGGCCTTCAGGTTGCCGACCATCTCCTCCGGCTTCACCCACTCGTCGAACTGCTCGCCAGTCAGGTGACCCGAAGCCACCGCCGCCGCGCGCAGGGTGGTCCCCTCCTTGTGCGCCTTCTTCGCGATGTAGGCGGCCTTGTCGTAGCCGATGTGCGGGTTGAGCGCGGTCACCAGCATCAGCGACTCACGCATCAGCCGGTCGATCACATCCAGCCGCGGCTCGATGCCGACCGCGCAGTTGTCGTTGAAGCTGACCATGCCGTCGGCCAGCAACCTCACGCTCTGCAGGAAGTTGTGGATGATCATCGGCTTGAACACGTTCAGCTCGAAGTTGCCCATCGAGCCGCCGATGTTGATCGCCACGTCGTTGCCGAGCACCTGGCAGCAGAGCATGGTCATGGCCTCGGACTGCGTGGGGTTCACCTTGCCCGGCATGATCGAGCTGCCCGGTTCGTTCTCGGGGATGGCGATCTCGCCCAGGCCGCTGCGCGGGCCGGAAGACAGCCAGCGCACGTCGTTGGCGATCTTCATCATCGACGCGGCCAGCGTCTTCAGGGCGCCGTGCGCGAACACGACCGCGTCGTTGGCGCCCATCGCCTCGAACTTGTTGGGCGCGGTGACGAAGGGGAAGCCGGTGAGCCGCGCCAGTTCCGAGGCGACGCCGGTGGCGAACTTCGGGTGTGCGTTCAACCCCGTACCGACCGCAGTACCGCCGAGCGCGAGCTCGCACAGGTGGGGCAGCGTCTGGTCGACGTGGCGCAGGCACTGGTCGAGCTGGGCGACGTAGCCGGAGAACTCCTGGCCCAGGGTGAGCGGCGTCGCGTCCTGCAGGTGCGTACGACCGATCTTCACGATGCCCATGAACGCCTGCGACTTGGCGGCGAGCGTCGCACGCAGCATGGCCACCGCAGGCTTGAGCTGCTTCTCGATCGCGAGCACCGCGGCCACGCTCATTGCCGTCGGGAACACGTCGTTCGACGACTGTCCGCGGTTCACGTCGTCGTTCGGGTGGACCTTGCGCGCCTCGCCACGCACGCCGCCCATCAGCTCCGAGGCGCGGTTGGCAAGCACCTCGTTGACGTTCATGTTGCTCTGCGTGCCCGAGCCGGTCTGCCAGACCGCCAGCGGGAACTCGCGGTCGTGCATGCCGGAGAGCACCTCGTCGGCCGCGGCGATGATCGCCTTCGCCTTGTCGGCCGGCAGCTGGCCGAGCTCCGCGTTGACCGCGGCACAGGCCTTCTTGACCAGCGCCAGCGCATGCACCTGGTCGATCGGCATCTTCTCGGAGGAGATCCGGAAGTTCTCCAGCGAGCGCTGCGTCTGCGCGCCCCACAATGCCGAATCGGGCACCCGCATGATGCCCATGGTGTCCTTCTCTTCCCGGTATCCGCTGCCGTTGTCCGCGCTCATCTTGCTGTCCTCCGCTACCCTGTCTTCTAGATGGATTGCGCCGGCTTGCCGGCGGCATCGACCACCACCACGGCGGTCATGTTGACGATGCGGCGCACCGTCGAACTCGGCGTGATCACGTGCGCCGGCTTCGCTGCCCCGAGCAGGATCGGCCCGACCGTGATGCCGTCGCCCGCGGCCTGCTTGAGCAGGTTGAACGAGATGTTCGCCGCGTCGATCGAAGGCATGATCAGCAGGTTGGCCTCGCCCTTGAGCCGCGAGTTCGGGAACTGCGCGGAGCGGATCGCCTCGGAGATCGACGCGTCGCCGTGCATCTCGCCCTCCACCTCGAGGCCCGGCGCGACCTCGCGCAGGCGCACCAGCACCTCGCGCATCTTCGCCGAGGACGGCGAGTCGTGGCTGCCGAAGCTCGAGTGCGAGAGCAGCGCAACCTTGGGCACCATGCCGAAGCGGCGCACCTCCTCCGCGGCCATGGTGGCGATCTCGACCAGCTGCTCGGCCGTCGGATCGTAGTTGACATAGGTGTCGGCGATGAACAGCGTGCGGTTGGGCAGCATCAGGGTGTTCATGCCGCCGAAGGTCTTCGCCCCCGGCTTCAGGCCGATCATCCGCTCGATGTATCGCAGGTGGTGCTGGTAGATGCCGACCGTGCCGCAGAGCATCGCGTCGGCCTCGCCCTGGCGGACGAGCGTGGCGCCGATCAGCGTCGGACGGCGCCGCATCTCGAGCTTGGCGTACTCGACGGACACGCCGTGGCGCTCCATGAGCTGGTGGTACAGCTGCCAGTACTCGCGGTAGCGCGGGTCGCTGTCGATGTTCACCAGCTCGAAGTCCTGGCCCTCCTGCATGCGCAGGCCGAGGCGCTCGATGCGCGTGTTGATCACGTCGGGGCGGCCGACCAGGATCGGGCGCGCGAGCTTCTCGTCGACGACGATCTGCACCGCGCGCAGCACCTTCTCTTCCTCGCCTTCGGCGTAGACCACGCGCCTGGGCGAGCGCTTGGCCGCGCTGAACATCGGCTTCATCACGAAGCCGGACTGGTAGACGAACTGCTTGAGTTCCTGCTCGTAGGCGTCCCAGTCGGTGAGCGGCCGCGTGGCTACGCCGCTGGCCACCGCCGCCCTGGCTACCGCCGGCGCGATCTTCAGGATCAGGCGCGGGTCGAACGGCCGCGGGATCAGGTAGTCGGGTCCGAACGACAGCGAGGAATCGGTGCCGTAGGCCTCGGCGACGATGTCCGACTGCTCGGCCTGGGCCAGTTCGGCAATCGCGCGCACCGCGGCGATCTTCATCTCCTCGTTGATCGTGGTCGCGCCGACGTCGAGCGCGCCGCGGAAGATGAACGGGAAGCAGAGTACGTTGTTGACCTGGTTCGGGTAGTCGGAGCGGCCGGTGGCGATCACCGCATCGGGCCGTGCCGCCCGCGCCTCGGCGGGGTGGATCTCGGGGTTGGGGTTGGCCAGCGCGAGGATCAGCGGCCGGTCGGCCATCTGCTTGACCATCTCAGGCTTGAGTACGTTGCCGGCGGAGACGCCGAGGAAAACGTCGGCCCCGGCGATCACCTCGCCCAGCGTGCGCGCCTCGGTCTCGATCGCGTACACCTCCTTCGCGGGGTCCATCAGCTGCGTGCGGCCCTTGTAGACCACGCCCTCGATGTCGGTGACGGTGATGTTCCGCCGCGGCAGGCCCATGTTCACCAGCAGGTCCAGGCAGGCGAGCGCTGCGGCACCGGCGCCCGAGACCACCAGGCGGACCTGGTCGATCTGCTTGCCGACCACCTTGAGGCCGTTGAGGATCGCCGCGCCGACGATGATCGCCGTGCCGTGCTGGTCGTCATGGAACACCGGGATCTTCATGCGCTCGCGCAGCTTGCGCTCGACGTAGAAGCATTCCGGAGCCTTGATGTCCTCGAGGTTGATGCCGCCGAAGGTCGGTTCGAGCGCGGCGATCACGTCGACCAGTTTCTGCGGGTCACGCTCGTCGATCTCGATGTCGAACACGTCGATGCCGGCGAACTTCTTGAACAGCACCGCCTTGCCTTCCATCACCGGCTTGGCCGCCAGCGGACCGATGGCGCCCAGGCCGAGCACCGCAGTACCGTTGGTGATGACCGCGACAAGGTTGCCGCGGCTGGTCAGGTTGCGCGCCTCCGACGGGTCGGCCGCGATCAGTTCGCACGCTGCGGCGACGCCCGGGGTATAGGCGAGCGCGAGGTCGCGCTGGTTGGTCAGGCCCTTGGTGGGAGTGACCGACAGCTTGCCAGGTCGCGGATAGCGGTGGTAATCGAGCGCAGCGGCGCGGATTTCCTGGTCGGGCGGCATGGATGGCGCTCCTTGGGATATGCAGGGGGGCGGCGGGTTCGCGCGGTCGGGACGCACGGGGCACGCCGTGGACACGGGGCACGCGCTGAGCGCGGCCGGCCGGACTCCGCCCCGGAGGCAGGACGAAAAGCGATCGAGTATACCGGCGGGCGACGGCCCTCGCGAGGGCGCGACGACTGCCGGTCAGCGCGCCACCGGGGCATGCGTCGCCCCGACACCGTCGACCGCACCGGCGGCACGTGCGTTGCTATCCTGCGCGACGGACCCCACCGCCCGGAGCCACCAATGTCCTCGCCCCACCGACGGCCTGCCCGCCTGTGCAATGCCCTGCTCGCCGCCCTGCTGGCGCTGACGATGCGATCCGCCGCCTTCGCCCAGCCGGCCGAGGTTCAGGTGGTGCCCGGCGAGCGCGGACCGCTGCGCGTGACCACGCTGGCGACCGGCCTCGAACATCCGTGGAGCGTCGCATTCCTGCCCGATGGCCGGATGCTGGTCACCGAGAAGCCCGGGCGGCTGCGCCTGCTCGGCCGCGACGGCACCGTCGATCCGCGCCCGGTCGACGGCCTGCCCAGGATCACGGTGGTCGGCCAGGGCGGCCTGCTCGACGTGGTGCTCCACCCCGGCTTCGCGGCCAACCGCTGGGTATACCTGTCGCTGTCCAGCGGCGATGCCGATGGCGTCGGCACCGAGGTAGTCCGCGGGCGGCTGGTCGAGCAGGCCGGCCGGGCTCGCCTCGAAGACGTGCAGAGCGTGTTCCGGATGGCGCCACGCTCCACCCGCGGCCAGCACTTCGGATCCCGTCTCGCGTTCGACACGAAGGGCCACCTGTACATCACCCTCGGCGACCGCGGCGACATGCAGCGCGCGCAGCGGCTGGACGACCACGCCGGCTCGGTGATCCGACTGCATGACGACGGCCGGGTGCCCGCCGACAATCCGTTCGTGAAGGTGGCTGGCGCACGGCCGGAGAAGTTCACCCTGGGCAACCGCAACATGCAGGGCGCGGCCATCCACCCGACGACGGGCGAACTGTGGACCCACGAGCACGGTCCCCAGGGGGGCGACGAGGTGAACGTCATGCGCGCCGGCCGCAACTATGGCTGGCCGGTGATCACCTACGGCGTCAACTACGGCATCGGCACGCGCATCGGCGAGGGCACCGCCAGGCCCGGCATGGAACAGCCGCTGGCGCGCTGGACACCGTCCATCGCCCCGTCCGGCATGGCGTTCTACACCGGCGGCGCGCTCCCGGCCTGGAAGGGCAACCTGCTGGTCGGCGCGCTGCGCGGCCAGGCCCTGCACCGGCTCGAGCTCGACGGCGAGAAGGTCGTGCACGAGGAGCGGCTGCTGCAGGGGTTCGCGCGCATCCGCGACGTCCGCGTGGGACCCGACGGCTTCGTCTACCTGCTCACCGACGAGCGCGCCGGTCGCCTGATCCGCCTGGAGCCGGCGCCGCGCTGACGCCGCCGGCCGCGACGATCAACCGCGTGCGTTCCACTGCGCAGGCGTGAGCGTCTGCATCGACAGCGCGTGGATCTCCTCGCGCATGCGGTCGCCCAGCGCCTTGTAGACCACCTGGTGCTGCTGAACCTTGTTCTTGCCGGCGAACAGTTCACTGACGATCACCGCCTCGAAGTGCGCACCGTCGCCGCTCACCTCAACGTGCTCGCAGGGCATGCCCTGCTCAATGTACTGCCGGACCTGCTCTGGCGTCACCATTCCTCGTCCTCTCCTGTCAGAACGGCCGGCGATCGTCTTCGCCGACCCTCTCGAAACGTTGCCAGGGTGCGCCCGGGTCGGCACGGCAGAGACCGTACCGGAACGGCAGCGAACCCCGCGCGGGCACCACGAAGCGCAGGTCCTGGAACCATGCGCACTGCTCCTGGCCGGGCGTGCGCTGGATCGCGTGCAGCGCGGGCAGCGCATAGAACCAGCGCATCACCTCGAAGGAGGGATGGTCCCACGCGGCCTGCGCGATCTCGCGCGCGTCATCGTCCCGTCCGAATCGCGTCGCAGGCGTCCATCTCGCCCCGGCCACCGGCAGGTAGGCGGCATCGAGGCGGCGCACGAAACCGGCATCCTCCCCGGCCTCGAGCGGCTCGGTGCGGCGCAGGTTGACCTGGGCCACCTCGTAGCGCTCACCGTACTCGACCACTACCATCCAGTTGAACGGCGACACCGGCCTCGGCACCGCGCTCACCGTGGCATCGGACCAGCCCAGGGCGGTCGCACGGGTCTTGCCCACCACGAGCGCTCGATCGTGCTGCACGGCGGAGAACGCCACATAACCGCACAGCACGGCGAGCGCCGCGAGCGCCGGCGCGCGGGAGCGGGCGAACGCGAGACAGGCCACCACCCCGGCCAGCGCGATGCCGCTGAACCAGAGGTCGATGATGAAGACGGTCGACAGTGCGAAGCGACGGTCCGACAGCGGCGCGAGGAGCATCGTGCCGAACGCGGTGATCCAGTCGCCGGCGACATGCACGGCAATCGCCGCTGCACACACGCCGAAGAAGGCCTTCAGGTGCCCGCGCCGGCGGCCGAAACCGCTGAACAGCCAGGCGAGCAGTGCCGCCCAGACCGGGAGCAGCAGCAGCGAATGCGTCACGCCACGGTGGCCGGTGAGATAGGCGACCGGGGAAACCGACGCGAGCAGGCTGTCGATGTCCGGGAAGGCCGCGGCGAGGAAGCCGACTGCGAGACAGGCCGGGAGCCCCGGTGGCGCGATCGAGTCGGGCACCATCGACACGTTACGATCGGCCTGCACGGCAGGGGCAACCAGGCGCGCGGCAAGCAGCCCGGTCAGCGCATGGGTCAGTGTGTCCAGGCGTGCTCCCTGCCTGCAGCCGCGCCGCGGATCCCGCGGTTCAGTCCCACCGGTCGTCCCGGACCTGCACGGTGCCCTGTTCCACGCGCACCGGCAGGCAGGCCGTGGGTTCGTACGCCGGGGCGGTCAGTGCAGCGCCGGTGCGCACGCAGAAGCGCGCACCATGGCGCGGGCAGACGATCTGGTCCCCGTCCACCACCCCACCGGTGAGTCTGCCGCCGTCGTGCGTGCAGACGTCCTCGATCGCATGGAAGTTGCCGTCGATGTTGAACACCGCGATCGCCGTGCCGTCGGCATCGACGATCCGGTGGGCGCCCGGCGGGATCTCCTTTGCCGGTGCCACGGGGATCCAGTCGCTCATGGCGTCCTCATACCGCGATGACCTCGAGATCCGGCTCGATCGTGCGTACGATGTTCTCGATTGCCGACAGCGTGCCGGAGGTCGAGCTCGGGCAGCTGCCGC
Source organism: Betaproteobacteria bacterium (assembly GCA_947458835.1). GTDB lineage: Bacteria > Pseudomonadota > Gammaproteobacteria > Burkholderiales > CAIKXV01 > CAIKXV01. The sequence goes on from CANHBC010000037.1 coordinate 25,685, forward strand.
AGGCGCCCTGGTAGTGGACGGTGAGCTGCGTCTCGGTGAGGTCGATCAACTCGAGGTTGCCGCCGTCGTTCTGCAGGTAAGGCCGGATCTGGTCGTCGAGCAGCGCATTGATCCGGTCCAGCCGCTCGAGGGTGGCAGCGTCCATGTC
>CANHBC010000038.1 GCA_947458835.1 Betaproteobacteria bacterium
ACCTGGAAGAAGCGCATCGACGCCGCGTTCAAGACCTCGCTGTCGGTCCCGGGGCACCACATCACCTGGATCCTCGGCGTCGACACCGTCGAGCAGGCACTGCAGAAGCTGGAGCCGTTTCGCCTGGACGGCGTCGTGCAGCAGATGCGCTGCCCGTTCCTGATCGTGCATGGCGCCGACGACGAACAGGTCCCGCTGGTCGACGCACAGGCGCTCTACAACGCGAGCGGCTCGCCCGACAAGACCCTGCGCGTGTTCACCGCCGAGGAAGGGGGCGCCCAGCACTGCCAGCGCGACTACCTGACCAAGGTCGTCGCGGTGATGTGGGACTGGTTCGAGGACAAGCTCCAGCCCCGCTGCTGATCCCCACAGCACGCCCCCGAAACCCGGGTCGAAACCCGGGTCAGACACGGGTTTCCCACGCACGCCGGCCTGCCCGGCCCTGAAATCCGGGCTGAAACCCGGGTCAGACACGGGTTTCACGGGCCAGGCCGGGCGGGCGCATCTGGAAAACCGTGTCTGACCCGGGTTTGGGGGTTGACTCGGTGCAGGGGCAGCGGGCGCTTACTTGACCGATTCAGTCAACTTTGCGTATGGTTCACGGTCCCGGCGGCGCTCGGTCCGCCAGCCATCATTTTCCAGGGTCTTTCCGATGAGCGTTCAGGACACCATCCACAAGCAGGTCACCAGCAACACGGTCGTGCTCTACATGAAGGGCAACCCGAGCTTCCCGCAGTGCGGCTTCAGCGCCAACGCGGTACGTATCCTGTCGGCTTGCGGCGTCGAGAACTTCTTCTCGGTCAACGTGCTGGAAGAGCCCGAGATCCGCCAGGGCATCAAGGAATACGCGAGCTGGCCGACCATCCCCCAGCTCTACGTGAACGGCGAGTTCGTCGGCGGTTCGGACATCATGACCGAGATGTTCCAGTCCGGCGAACTGAAGACGCTGCTCGACACCACCAAGGGCTGAGCAGCCCGACCAGACGGGCCTCCGGACACCCGAGGCCCGCGCCCGTCACCCTGCCGGCTATCGGTCCAGTGCGTACTGGGTCAGGATCACCACCGCCATCGCGCCCAGCGCCACCCGCAGCCATTGGCGGTAGGTCTTCGGATCGACGCCCTCGCGCGCGCGGATGCCGCGCTTCTGCGCGATCACGGTAACTGCCGCCAGCGGCACGGTCATCGCCCACTGCGTCATCGTCACGCCGCCGAGCAGCGTGAAGGTCACGAACTGCGTCGCCTTGCCGGGCAGGAAGCAAAGGTTGAAGCCCTGGATCATCGCCACCGGGGCGAGTCCCAGCCCGGCGTAGTAGGCGATCAGCGGCGGCGAGGCGACGTTCGCGGTGGTCTCGAACATGCCGGCGGCAAAGCCGAACAGCAGGCCCGAGGCGACCACGTGGCGTTTCATCCAGGCAGACTCGCTCTTGCCGTGCCAGTCGAGCCACAGCCACATGAAGATCGCGCCCACCAGCACCAGCGCATACGGGAAATGCGGCGCGCGGATGAACAGCTGGGCGCCGATCGCCGCCCCGACGAATGCCGCCACCGGCATGAACCAGAACCGCTTCAGCGTGCCGAGGAAATCCGGCACCGACCAGATCGACACGAAGATCGCCACCAGCACTGGCACCACCAGCACGATCACCGCATCCTGCAACGGCATCACCAGCGCGAGCAGCGGCGTCGCGATCAGCGGCAGGCCGACGCCCAGCACGCCGTAGACCCATGCGGCCACTGCGACCACCACCACGACCCACAGAAGCAAGGCCGGCGTCAGCACCTCCAGCGGACTCACCGCGGACTCGCCGCGCGCATCAGACGGTGCCCTTGACCGTACCGCTGCTCACCGTGCCGGCCTGGCCGCGGTCGATCGCCTCGGCCATCAGTTCGGCGACATGCACCGCCCGCCGGCCGCCGAGCTGCGCAATCTGCTCGCGGCAGCTGAAGCCGTTGCTCACCACCGTGGTGTCCGCGCCGCAGGCACGCAGCGCCGGCAGCAGCGACAGTTCGGCCGCCTTCACGGACAGGTCGTAGTGCTTCGGGTCGAAGCCGAACGAACCGGACATGCCGCAGCAGCTCGACTCGACCATCGTGTGGCGCACGCCCATCGCGTCGAGTATCTTGTTGTCGGCCCCCATGCCGATCACCGACTTCTGGTGGCAGTGGCCGTGCACCACTGCGTCGACCGCGAGCTCGGGCAGGGTCACGCCCTCGGCGACCAGGAACTCGGTGAAGAAGCGCACCTGCAGCGCGAGCTTTCCGGCGCGCGGATCGTCGGGGAACAGCTTCAGCAGCTCGTCGCGGAACACCGCGACGCAGGCCGGCTCGAGGCCGATGATCGGCGTGCCCACCTCGATGTCGGCAGCCAGCGCCTGCATGATCTCGCGCAGCTGCCGTTCGGCCTGGTCGAGCAGTCCGAAGTCGTAGAGCGGGCGGCCACAGCACAGATGGGCCTGCGGGATCGCCACTTCGTATCCGGCATGCTCGAGCACCTTCACCGCCGCCATCGCCGTCTCGGGGTGGAAGTGGTTGTTGAACGTATCGGCCCAGAGGATCACCCGGCGGGGCGAGGCAGCGGCGGGCGCTGCGGTGGCGGCGGACACCTTCTCACGGCTGGAGAACCATTCGCGGAAGGTACGTGCGGCGAACTTCGGCACATCGCGCTGCAACGCGATGCCGGCCAGCTGCTTGGCCAGCACGTTCAGGCCCGGCGTCTGCGTGAACCAGTTGACCAGCCGCGGCATCTTCGAAGCCAGGCGCGCCCAGCGGTGGATGAAGCCCATGCTCCACGCCTGCAGCGGACGCCGCCGCTGCTGGTGGTAGTGGTACAGGAACTCGGCCTTGTAGCTCGCCATGTCGGTGTGCGTCGGGCAGTCGCTCTTGCAGCCCTTGCAGGCCAGGCACAGGTCGAGCGCCTCCTTCACCGCCTCGGACTGCCAGCCGCCAGTCACCACCTCGCCGCGCAGCATCTCGCCGAACAGCCGCGACCGGCCGCGCGTCGAGTACTTCTCCTCGCCGGTCACCCGGTAGCTGGGGCACATCACGCCGCCGCTCTGCGACCGGCATTTGCCCATGCCGACGCAGTGCTCGATCGAGCGCGCGAAGCCATCGCCCTCGGGCGTGGTGAAGTTCATCCGCGTCTCGAAGCGGATCGGGCTGTAGCCGGGCCCGTAGCGCAGGTTCTCGTCGATGCGGTAGGCATCGATCAGCTTGCCCGGGTTCATCCGGCCTTCCGGGTCCCAGATCGCCTTGAACTCACGGAACGCCTGCATCAGTTCCGGGCCGTACATCACCGGCAGGAATTCCGCCTTGGCCTGGCCGTCGCCGTGCTCGCCCGACAGCGAGCCGCCGTAGCGCACCACCAGGTGCGCGGCCTCCTCGGTGAACGCCCGCCAGCGGCCGATGCCTTCCGGCGTGCGCAGGTCGAAGGTGATGCGCGCATGGATGCAACCGTCACCGAAATGCCCGTAGAGCGAGGTCTCGTAGCCGTAGCGATCGACCAGCGCCTGGAACTCGCGCAGGTAGTCGCCCAGCCTCATCGGGTCGACCGCGGCATCTTCCCAGCCGACCTGCGGATCGCGGCTGCCTTCCAGGCCGAGCGCGCTGGCCGAGGCGGCCGTCTCGCGGATGGTCCAGATCGCCTCGGCCACCGCCGGGTCGTCGATCAGCCAGTGCGTCGGCGCGTCCGGCCGGCCCGCGTAGTGGTCGACCAGCGCCTGCGCCTGCGCGCTGGCCGCCTCGACGGTATCCGCCCCGAACTCGATCATGATCCAGGCATCGCCAGCCGGCAGCTTCGCGATGTCGGCTAGCCGCAGCCCGCGCACCCGCAGCCCGCCGATGATCTTCTGGTCGAGGCCTTCGGTGGCGATCGGCCCGAACGGCAGGATCTGCGGCACCGCGTCGCCGGCGACATAGATGTCGGGATAGCCCAGCACCAGCAGCACCCGCTTCTGCGGGCTGCGCACCAGGCGCGTCTTCGCCTGCAGCGTGATCGCGCACGACCCCTCGGTGCCGACCAGCGCACGGGCGACGTTGAAGCCGTTCTCCGGCAGCAGCTGGTCGAGGTTGTAGCCCGACACGCGGCGCTTGATCTTCGGATATTTCGTGCGGATCAGCTCGCCGTACTTCTCGGCCAGGGCCTTCAGCTTCGAATAGATCTCGGCCCGCCGCCCGCCGCCGGCGACGATGCGCTCGTACTCATCGTCCGGCGTCGGCCCGACCCACAGGCGCAGGCCGTCGTAGGTCAGCACCTCGAGCGCCTCGACGTTCTCGACCGTCTTGCCGGCCATCACCGAGTGGGCGCCGCACGAGTTGTTGCCGATCATGCCGCCCAGCGTGCAGCGGCTGTGCGTCGCGGGGTCGGGTCCGAAGGTGAGCGCATGCACCTCGGCCGCGTCGCGCAGCGCGTCGCACACCACGCCCGGCTCGACCCGCGCACTGCGTTGCACCGGGTCGACCTCGAGTACCCGGTTCAGGTACTTGGAGCAGTCGAGCACGACCGCGACGTTGACCGTCTGGCCGTTCTGCGCGGTGCCGCCGCCGCGCGGCAGGATCGGTGCACCGTGTTCGCGGCATACCGCGACCGCGGCGACGATATCGTCGACCGTCTTCGGCAGCACCACGCCGATCGGCACCTGCCGATAGTTCGATGCATCATGGGCGTAAACCGCCAGGCTGCCGGCATCGAAGCGCACTTCGCCCGAGACCGCACGGCGCAGCGCGGACGCCAGCGCGGACGCGTCTACCTCGGGCCTGCTGCGAAGGGACGGTGCGAGAGCGACTGCGGGCACCGGAGGCATCCACGGGGACGGCGGATCGAGGGGCGGCATCGGACGGCAGCGCGGACAGGAGTCGACGGGGCGCCGAGTGTAGCAGCGGCGCGGCGCCGCCCGGCAGGCGCTGCACGCGTCCCGCGAGACCTACAGCCCCAGCCCGCCCCAGATCGAATCGATGCGCGCCTTGACCTCCGCACTCATCGCGATCGGCGCCCCCCACTCGCGCGTGGTCTCGCCCGGCCATTTGTTGGTGGCATCGATGCCCATCTTCGAGCCCAGCCCCGACACCGGGCTGGCGAAGTCGAGGTAGTCGATCGGCGTGTTCTCGACCAGCAGCGTGTCGCGCGCCGGATCGACGCGAGTGGTCATCGCCCAGATCACTTCCTTCCAGTCGCGCACGTCGACGTCATCATCCGTTACCAGGATGAACTTGGTGTACATGAACTGGCGCAGGAAGCTCCAGATGCCGAACATCACCCGCTTCGCATGCCCCGGATACTGCTTGCGGATGCTGACCACCGCCATCCGGTACGAGCAGCCCTCCGGCGGCAGGTAGAAGTCGACGATCTCCGGGAACTGGCGCACCAGCAGCGGCACGAACACCTCGTTCAGCGCGACGCCGAGGATGGCCGGCTCGTCCGGCGGCTTGCCGGTATAGGTGGAGTGGTACAGCGGATCGCTGCGATGGGTGATGCGCTCGACCGTGAACACCGGGAAGCGGTCCTGCTCGTTGTAGTAGCCGGTGTGGTCGCCGAACGGGCCTTCGAGTGCGGACTCCCAGCCGGTCGGCGAGGACGGGTCCGGATGGATCGCCCCCTCGAGCACGATCTCGGCGGTGGCGGGGACGCGCAGGTCGCTGCCGATGCACTTCGCCAGTTCGGTACGCCCGCCGCGCAGCAAGCCGGCGAACTGGTACTCGGACAGCGTGTCCGGCACCGGCGTCACCGCGCCGAGCGTGGTAGCCGGGTCGCAGCCCAGCGCCACCGCGACCGGGAACGGCTGGCCCGGGTTGGCCTTCGCATGGTCGCGGAAATCGAGCGCACCGCCGCGATGCGCGAGCCAGCGCATGATCAGCTTGTTGCGGCCGATCACCTGCTGTCGATAGATGCCGAGGTTCTGCCGCGTACGCGTCGGGCCACGGGTGACCGTGAGTCCCCAGGTGACCAGCGGCCCGGCATCGCCCGGCCAGCAGGTCTGGATCGGCAGCCGGCCGAGATCGACCTCGCTGCCTTCGATGCGCTGCTGCTGGCAGGCCGGGCGCGACACCTCCTTCGGCGCCATGTTCAGCACCTGCTTGAGCAGCGGCCACTTCTCCCAGGCATCGCGCAGCCCCTTCGGCGGCTCGGGCTCCTTCAGGTAGGACAGCAGCTTGCCGATCTCGCGCAGGGCGGACGGGTCGTCCTGCCCCATGCCGAGCGCAACGCGCTTCGTGGTGCCGAACAGGTTGCCGAGCACCGGCATCGCGTGGCCGGTCGGCTGCTCGAACAGGATGGCCGGGCCACCGGCACGCAGCACGCGGTCGCAGACCTCGGTCATCTCGAGGTTGGGAGACACCGGCGTGGCGATGCGCTTGAGCTCGCCGAGGGTCTCGAGTTGCGCGATGAAGTCGCGAAGGTCGTGGTATCTCAATTCAGCGCCACCCTGAACCACCCATCCATCAGAATCCCCAGGAACACGACGCCGCCGACCGTGGTGTTGTTCATGAACGCCTTGAAGCACTGCTGCGGCTCGCGCGTGGCGCACAGCGCCACCTGGTGGCGCGCGAGCAGCGCGCACACCACCAGCGCGCCGAAGTAGACCCCGCCGCGACCGGTCATCACGCCCACGACGATCATCGTCAGCAGGAACGCGCCATGGGCGACCGCGATGCCCACGACGTCGAAGCGGCCGAAGGTGATCGCCGAGGTCTTGATGCCGATCTTCAGGTCGTCCTCGCGGTCGACCATCGCGTACGCGGTATCGTAGGCGATCGCCCAGAACACGTTGGCAAGCATCATCACCCAGGCGATCACGGGAACGGTGCCAGTGGCTGCGGCGTAGGCCATGGGGATGCCGAACCCGAAGGCGATGCCCAGGTAGGCCTGCGGCACCGCGAAGAAGCGCTTGGTGAACGGATAGGTGAACGCGAAGACCAGCGCGAGCAGCGACATCCAGAGAGTGAGCGGGTTGAGCAGCAATACCAGGCCACCGGCGAGCAGCGTCAGCACGCCAGCCAGCACCAGCGCCTCCTTCACGCCCACCTGCCCGGCAGTGATCGGACGGTCGCGGGTGCGCGCCACGTGGCGGTCGAAGTCGCGGTCGGCGATATCGTTGACGATGCAGCCGGCCGAGCGCATCAGCACCGCCCCGAGCACGAACACCCAGACCAGCATCAGGTCCGGACGACCGCTCGTGGCGAGCCAAAGCGCCCACAGCGCGGGCCAGAGCAGCAGCAGGATGCCGACCGGGCGGTCCAGCCGCATCAGCTTCTCGTACAGGGACAGTCGGGCCGCGAACGTGGTCGGCCCTGCAGGCGCGCTATCGGCCATCGGGTAGGTCATCGGCTGCGGGCGCGCGAAGCTGCGGCCGCAGGATCGCAGGCCGCACCGCGCGCACGGGCCGCAAGGATGCCACGGCCGGCAGGAAAACCTCGGTCACGAGCAGTTGCCGCCCCCCGGCGACGAACACCGAGCGCCGGGCCCAGAGCGCGCGCGGCACCGACAGCCCGCGCGCCGACAGCTCGGCAGCGGCACCGAGGTAGCGCGGATCCGGCGCCCGGAGCCGGCGAAAGTTCAGCGGGCCACGCTGGACCTGCGGGTCGCGGAACAGCGCCTCACCCAGCGGCCGGTTGCCCAGCCCGGCGAGCCATCGCCAGCGCCCGCGCAGCGCGGCCGCGTCGATCACGCTGTGGGCCCAGACCGTCGGCAGCCCGTCGCACAACAGGAGCACCTCCCGGGACAGCACGGTGCGTGGCCGCGCGGTGGCGCGCGGCCGGCCCGCTGCGGCACCCACCTTGGCACCGCCCGCGGCACCGGAACGGGCCGCCGGGCGGATGCAGGGCAGTTCATCGTGGCAGGCGCCGCCGCGGTGCTGTGCCAGCCGCAGCACCCCGAACGTTGCCGACGCCTCCCGCAGGCGCTGGGTCAGCGAACCTTCGCCGGTCAGCCAGCGACGCTCCGCGAGCCGGGCTGGCACGACCCGGTGCCACCGGGAAGGCCCCGGGCCTGTACTCGACAGATGTCCGTCGGCAGCCTTGTGCATTGTTCAGCCTCGACCCACGATCGATACCAGACCTCTGACCGACGGTCGACCTGACGTAAGCGTGCGCTCACCCATTCAACCACTCCAGCGCTTCCGGCAGCCAGCGCGCGAGATGCCGCCGAGCGGCCTCGGGGTGGTCCGAGAGCATCGGTCCGGCGGCGTCCACCGCGGCCTCTAGGAGGTCGGTATCGGCCATCGGGTCGGCGAAGCGGAGCATCGGGAGCCCGCTCTGGCGGGCGCCCATCAGCTCACCCGGACCGCGCAGCTCGAGGTCGCGGCGCGCGATCTCGAAGCCGTCGCTGCTCTCGTAGATCACCTTCAGCCGCTCGCGCGCCAGCTGCGACAGCGGCCCCTGGTAGAGCAGGATGCAGGAAGACTTCGCGCTGCCGCGCCCGACCCGCCCGCGCAGCTGGTGCAGCTGCGCCAGGCCCATCCGCTCGGCATGCTCGATCACCATCAGCGACGCGTTCGGGACGTCGACGCCGACCTCGATCACCGTGGTGGCCACCAGCAGCTGCAGTGCCCCCTGCTGGAATGCGGCCATGGTCTCCGCCTTCTCCGCCGCCTTCTGCCGGCCGTGCACCAGCCCGACCGCCAGTTCAGGGAAGGTGGCGCAGAGCGCCGCATGGGTATCGACCGCAGTCTGCAGCTGCAGCGCCTCGGACTCCTCGATCAGCGGGCACACCCAGTACGCCTGCTGGCCCTGCATGCAGGCGTCGCGCACCCGCTGGATCACCTCGTCGCGGCGGTGCTCGCCCACCAGCCGGGTGGCGATCGGGCTTCGCCCCGGCGGCAGTTCGTCGATGGTCGACACGTCGAGGTCGGCGTAGCAGGCCATCGCCAGCGTGCGCGGGATCGGGGTGGCGGTCATCATCAGCAGGTGCGCCTCGCCGACCGCCGGGTCGACACTGCCCTTGCCGCGCAGCGCGATCCGCTGGTTCACCCCGAAGCGATGCTGCTCGTCGACGATCGCCAGCGCCAGCCGCTGGAAGTCGACGCCCTGCTGGAACAGCGCGTGGGTACCGACCGCGATCGAGGCCTCGCCGGACGACAGCCGGGCACAGGCCGCCTCGCGCTTCTTCTTCGTCAGGCTGCCGGCGAGCCAGGCCACCTCGATGCCCGCCGGTGCGAACCAGCCTTCAAACTTGCGGAAGGTCTGCTCGGCGAGCAGTTCAGTCGGTGCCATCACCGCCACCTGCGCGCCCGGCTCCACTGCCTGCGCCGCCGCCAGCGCGGCGACCAGCGTCTTGCCACTGCCGACGTCGCCCTGCAGCAGACGCTGCATCGGCTGCGCCCGGGCGAGGTCGGCGGAGATCTCGGCCAGCACCCGGGCCTGGGCGCGGGTGGGCTCCAGGCCGGCCGTGGCGAGCACCTCGCGGGCCACGCGGGTGGACAGCGGCAGCGGCGGCGCGCGGCGCGCGAGGCGACTGTCGCGGTGCATGCGCATCGACAGCTGCTGGGCGAGGAGTTCGTCGAACTTCATCCGCCGCCAGGCGGGGTGGGTGCGGTCAGTGAGGCAGGCTTGATCGATGCTGGCCGGGGGCTCATGGAGCAGGCGCAGGCTCTGACCGAACGGCGGCAGAGCGAGTCCATCGAGCAAACGCCCGGGAAGCGTCTCACCCAGGTCGGCCTGCGCGACCGCCCGCCGCACGAGCCGTTGCAAAACTGGCTGGGACAGACCCTGGGTGGTCGGGTAAACCGGCGTGAGGCGGTCCGGCATGGGCGTGCCCTCGGCGACTGCACGCCAGCGGGGATGGACCATCTCGGCGCCGATGAATCCGCCTCGGATTTCACCTGCGACGCGGATGCGTACCCCGGGCTCCAGCGCGCGCTGCTGGCTGGGATAGAAGTTCAGGAAACGCAGCGTCAGTTCGCCGGTTCCGTCGGCGACGGTCACGACCAGCGTTCGTCGGGGCTTGAACCGGACCTCGGCTTCGCGGACGACACACTCCACCACGACCGCGCCGCCGCCGAGCACCCGCGTTGCCTCGGCGATGGTCGACAGACGCGTTTCGTCGTCGTAGCGCAGCGGAAGATGCAGCACCAGGTCGGCCAGGCGGCGGATGCCGATGCGCCCGAGCAGCTTTGCCTGCGCCGGGGTGATCCCGGGCAGGCCTGTAGCCTCGATCGTCCGCGGCGCGGGATCGGCGGCGGAGTTGTTGTTACGGGACGCACCGGGCATCCTGGGATGCTAATCGAGAAGCGGAGGTGGAGGGCTGAAACCGGACCGTGGCCGGGAGGTTCGCCCGCACTCGAAGGGCTTGCGGACTGCGCCACTTGCTCGATGATCGGGAGATTCGTGCCGCGAGCGCAGCCATTCGATGCTGAGGTACTCATCGCGCAAGCGCCGGTTGGACCTCTAATCCGAAGACTGTACGCGCAACGCACCGCCCCGGGAATCCGATCGCTCCGGCGCGAGCGCCGCGCTTCCATCCGCGTCGCGCAGATGCGCCGGTGGCGCCTCGATCACGGCGCGCAGGCGTTGGAACTCACTGTCGATCATCGGCGTGGTCTCGCGCTCCGGAAGCAGCCGTTGGGCGGAACTGGCGAAGTAGAAGCGCCGCAAACCTGTGTCCACCTCGAGTTCGCGGTAACGGTAATCGGCCGTGTTCCAGCCAAACAGGACGTAGGGCTTTGGGCTGAAAAATGCCATCGTGCTCGGCCCTGACGACGCACCCATATGCGCGGCACAGGCTCCAACCAACGCAAGGTCTTGATCGAGGCTTGTATGGTGCGCCTTCGCCAGGACGACGTTACTGCAGGCAGAGAGCCTCCCGTCGGCTTCGGACTCGCAGCCGATCACGAAAAAAACGTACGGATCGCCGCGCGTTGCACACGCCTCGAAAAACGCGAGCCACGCATCGAAATCCGAGTTACGGGCTGGGTTGAGCGGGTTGCGCCGCAATTGGACGGAAATGGCGTGTCGTCCCGCGGCATGCTGGGCGACGAAGGTTGCGGCCCACTGCGAAGCGCCAGGAGGCGCACGCAGTACCGGCACCTGGTGGTGCAGGTGATAACAGTCATGGAGCAGTTCGTTCCAGACCAGGTAACAGACGTACTGACCCGAAGCGTAATAGCCGGCAGGCGGCCATGGCACGGTGTCCAGCGGAAGGCGATCGAGGTATTCCTCCAGATCGCAGCGACGCCAGAACAGCATCACGCTACCCAAATCAGGATCGAGTCGCACGCCCTGCAGAAATCGGCCCATGTCCTCGACAGAAGAACCGGCGCCGGGGGACGCATCGACGGGCGCCTCACACAACAGCGCCACGTCCACACGCGTCGCGCCGTCCCGGATGCGCAGACATTCTGCCGCGACACGCGCGACCAGCAGATCGCCGACGCTGATCGGTTGGCGCGAAAAATCGTACACCAGGACCCGCTTCGCGCCTGCGCATCGAGACGATGCACGATAAGGCGAGATCAGCCAGCGCAGGATCGACGCGATCCGCACGCCACGCCACGACGCAGCCCAGAGTTCTCTCCGCACCGCCCTTCGCAATCGGGCGGCGATGTCGGTGCGGGTGATGGTCATCACAGACTCATGGGCAGGCAGACTCCACGCACACGCAGCCGGAGCTATCGCGGTCGCTCAATATATTCGCAAAAATTGAACGGCAGTGTGAAAGATTACCTCATTAATCATCCGGCATCACCCTACACTCATCGTCGATGAAGCTCTCGTCGTCGAAATCATGCCTGGCGTAATGGTTGCCTCCCGCATGCAGCGTGCGTTCTCGGATGTTTTTCTGGGGCTTCGCAACGTGCGGATGTGGCACATGCTTGCATGGCAGGAAATTCGCCAGCGCTACCGGCGATCGGTACTCGGACCGTTCTGGATAACGATCAGTACCGGGTGCCTCGTCGCCGGCATGGGGCCGCTCTATTCCAAGCTGCTGAACCAGCCAACCGGCGAATACTTCACATACATCGCCGTTGGATTGGTGCTCTGGCAGTTGATGTCCGGTCTCATCTCGGACTGCTGCCAGGCATTCATCAATGCCGAAGGATTCATCAAGCAGATCAGGCTCCCGCTGAGCCTGCACGTCCTCCGCGTCGTGTGGCGCCACGCGCTGATGTTCGCGCACAACAGCCTGATCATCCTGCTTGTCATGGTATTCGCGCCCCCTCCCCTCCACTGGTCCCTGCTGACATCGGCCGCCGCTTTCGTCGTATTGCTCGTCAATGCCCTGTGGGTAGGCCTGATGCTGGGCATGGTTTCTGCGCGGTTTCGAGATATTCCGCAGTTCATCAACAGCCTGCTGCAGGTCGGGCTCTTCCTGACGCCCATCCTCTGGAAGATCGAGATGCTCGGGGAGCATCGCTGGTTCGCATTGATCAACCCGATCTACCACTTCATGGAGATCATTCGGGGGCCGTTGATGGGAGCAGAGGTCTCAGCCATGTCGTGGGCGGTTGTCGGCGCAGTGACTTTCTTTGGCTGGATCATCACGATGCTCGCATTTTCCCGGTTTCGCGCGCGCATCGCCTTCTGGGTGTAGCGATGGCCTTGATCGAAGCAGACAAGGTCGTGATCGAGTTTCCGATCTATGGACAGAAGCACCAGTCGCTCAAGCGCACCATGCTGCACGCCGCCACGGGAGGCGTGCTTGCCACCGACAGTCGGGATCATGTCGTGGTACGCGCACTGGACGGAGTGTCGCTGACGATACGCGAAGGTGACCGGATAGGACTCGTCGGTCACAACGGTTCAGGCAAATCAACCCTGCTGCGCGTATTCGCCGGCGCTTATGAGCCGGTCAGCGGTTCTATCCAGGTTCAGGGAAGCGTGGCCTCGATGCTCAGCATCACCCTCGGTCTCGACCCCGAAGCGACCGGAATGGAAAACATTTTTCTTCGCGCAGCCCTGATGGGCGTCAGTGGCGCGCGCACTCGCGAAATGCTCGAAGAGATCTGCGATTTTGCAGAATTGGGTGATTATATCAATATGCCTATTCGTACCTATTCGAGTGGCATGTCAATGCGACTCGCTTTTGCAATTTCCACCAGCGTTTCATCTGATATATTGCTGATGGATGAGTGGTTAAGCGTTGGAGACGCCACATTCAGCGAAAAAGCGGCGCGGCGATTAAATGTTTTAGTAGACAGCGCGAAGATTTTCGTTCTCGCCTCGCACGACGCCACCCTTGTAAATCGGATCTGCAACCGGCTCATCACACTCGAGCACGGACGGATTGTTGCAGACGAACGTTAAGCGATCGAGGCCCATCTTGCGTCTACTAGTCACCGGTGCATGCGGATACAAAGGCACGGTTCTCGTGCCGAAACTGCTTGCTGCGGGCCATGAAGTCGTCGCCCTGGACATCATGTGGTTCGGCAACTTCCTGCCTGCCCATCCCGCGCTTACAGTGATCGAAGGCGACGTGCGCGACATCGACGCGATCGATCTCTCGGGCATCGACGGCATCGTGCACCTGTCTTCGGTGGCGAACGACCCCTGCGGCGACCTCGACCCCAAGCTCACATGGGAAATCAGCGCGCTCGCCACGATGCAGCTCGCCGACAAGGCCGCCCGCAAGGGCGTTCGCCATTTCGTGTACGCATCGTCGGGCAGCGTCTACGGCGTGAAGGACGAAGACCAGGTCACCGAAGACCTCGAACTCAAGCCGATCTCCGAGTACAACAAGACCAAGATGGTCGGCGAACGGGTGCTGCTCTCCTACAAGGACGCCATGACCGTGCAGATCATCCGTCCGGCGACCGTCTGCGGCTACTCGCCGCGCATGCGGCTCGACGTGTCGGTGAACATGCTCACGATGCAGGCATTGACCAACCGGCGCATCACGGTTTTCGGGGGCGACCAGACGCGCCCGAATATCCACATCGACGACATCACCGATGTGTACCTGTTCATGCTCGACCATCCCGAGCACACCGGCGTCTACAACGCGGGCTTCGAGAACATGTCGATCCTGGACATCGCCCGGCGGGTGACGCACCACGCGGAGGCCGAAGTGGCAGTCACCGAGTCGAACGACCCACGCTCCTACCGGGTCAATTCCGACAAGCTGCTGGCGACAGGATTTCGTCCGAAGAAGACCGTCGAGGACGCCATCCGGGAGGTAGCCGCAAAGTACCGCACCGGCGCCCTCAAGGATGAGGACCACTTCCACAACCTGAAGTGGATGCAGAAAAGGATGGCGAGATGAGCGCATTCGTCACGAAGCCTGCCGTCACCGAAGAATTCAGTTTCGAGCTGGATCACTTCGGCCCGGAACTGGCGTTCTCCAGATATGTGCAACGGCTGCACGAGGTGACATCGAAGGCGGACTGGACCGGCGCCGCGCTGCTTGCACGGGAACTGCGCGACTGCTGGTCGAGTGGCCGTCAGGTCTTCATCGCCGGCAACGGCGGCAGCGCGGGAAACGCGGTGCATCTGGCCAACGACCTGCTCTACGGCATCAGCAAGGCCTGCGGGTCCGGACTACGCGTGCACGCGCTTCCGGCGAACACATCGGTGATCACCTGCCTGGCCAACGACGAGGGCTACGAGCACATCTTCTCGCACCAGCTCGCGGTGCAGGCGCGCGCCGGCGACGTGCTGGTGGTGTTGTCCGGCAGCGGCAACTCGCCCAACATCCTGGCCGTGCTGTCCAAGGCGCGCGAAATGGGCGTGAAGAGCTTCGCAATCCTCGGCTTCACCGGTGGCAGGGCCAAAGACATGGCCGACATACCGATCCATTTCTCGGTCGAAGACATGCAGATCTCGGAAGATCTGCAACTGATCGTCGGGCATGTCGCGATGCAATGGCTGTATGCCAACCCGCCCGAACGGGTATGAGGTGTCCACGTTGAAATACCTGGTCCTGGGCAGCAATTCGTACTCCGGCGCGACCTTCGTCGACCATGCGCTCGGGCTGGGCGCCGAGGTCATCGGAACCAGCCGCTCGCCGGAGCCGCACCCTGCCTTCCTGCCGTACCGCTGGTCGGGCCGCGACGCGGGCTTCCGCTTCCAACGGACCGACATCAACCACGACCTTGATGCGCTGATGGCGCTGATGGACCGCGAACGTCCGCAGGTGGTGGTCAATTATGCGGCGCAGAGCATGGTCGCCGAGAGTTGGGCACATCCCGACCACTGGATGATGACCAACGTGGTTTCGACGGTCAGGCTCCATGAGCGGCTGCGCCACTGCGACTACATGGA
The DNA here is from genome assembly GCA_947458835.1 of Betaproteobacteria bacterium. Taxonomy (GTDB): domain Bacteria; phylum Pseudomonadota; class Gammaproteobacteria; order Burkholderiales; family CAIKXV01; genus CAIKXV01. The sequence continues at coordinate 15,184 of CANHBC010000038.1, forward strand.
CCGATACGTGCACGTGACCACGCCCGAGGTCTACGGCAGCACCGGGGGCTTCATCGACGAAAAGACACCGTTCAACCCGAGCACGCCGTATGCGGTGTCGCGGGCGGCCGGCGACATGAGCCTTAGAACCTTCGTCACGGCGTACGGGTTCCCGGCGGTTTGCACGCGCGCAGCCAACGTATTCGGACCAGGCCAGCAGCTCTACCGCATCGTGCCGCGCACGATCCTCTTCATCAGGCTCGGCCGAAAGCTGCAGTTGCACGGCGGCGGCCACTCCGAGCGCTCGTTCATCCATGGCGCCGACGTCGCCGAGGCCACGGCGCGCATCGCACGCGGCGGCCTCGCCGGCGAGACCTACCACATCTCCACCACCCGGATCATCACCATCCGGAATCTGGTCGAGATGATCTGCACGATGATGGGCGTGCGGTTCGAAGACCACGCAGAGGTGGTCGGCGAGCGTCTGGGCAAGGACGCCGCCTACCAGCTCGACAGCGGCAAGCTGCGCCGTGAACTGGGATGGGCGGACCAGATCAGCCTGGAGCAGGGCGTCGAACAGACGATCGCCTGGATCGACCGATTCCTGGACGACCTGAAGCGACAGGAACTGAACTACGTGCACAAGCCGTGAGCGCCGACATGCCGGCGCCTAGCGCAGCCCACCCCATCGAAACGACGGCAGGACGATGACCCGACCCAGCACCCGCGACCTCGAAGCCCTCGCGCGCCGCACCCGGCTGCGAATCATCGACAACTCGCACCGGACGCACACGCCGCACCTGGCGTCATGCCTGTCCTGCGTCGATATCCTGGTCGCGGTCTATTTCGCGACCTTGCACATCGACCCGCGCAGGCCGACGGACCCGGATCGCGACCGATTCATCCTGAGCAAGGGCCACGGTGCGCCCGCGCTGTTCCAGATACTTGCAGCGCGCGGCTTCTACCCTGAAGCGGACCTCGAATCGTACGGCAAGGACGGCGGCGTGTTCGCGGAGCACCCCCCCACGCCGGGGCACCTGCCGGGCATCGAGGCAGCCACCGGTTCGCTCGGCCACGGCCTGCCGATCGGGCTCGGAATGGCCCTTGCAGGTCGCATCGCCGGTCGCCATTACAACGTGGTCGCGCTGCTCTCCGACGGCGAATGCAACGAAGGATCAGTCTGGGAAGCGGCGATGCTCGCCGCCGCGCAGAAGGTCGAGCGCCTGGCGGTGGTGGTGGACTTCAACAAGTGGCAGGCGACTGGACGCAGCCAGGAAGTGATGGCACTCGACCCGCTGGCGGACAAGTGGCGTGCATTCGGCTGGAGCGCCGTCGAGGTCGACGGCCACGACATCGGACGCCTCGTCGAACTGCTGTCCAAGGTACCCAACGGCAGCGGCAGGCCGGTGGCGATCATCGCCCACACGGTCAAGGGAAAGGGCGTCTCCTTCATGGAAGACGACAACAACTGGCATTACCGAACCCCCACCGCCGACGAGGTAAAGAAGGCCGCGCAGGAGCTCGATCTCGCATGAGGAACGAATTCGCCGCCACCATCACGGCACTGGGGGCAGAGGACCCGCGGGTCGTGCTGCTCTCGGGTGACATCGGAAACAAGCTGTTCGACACGTTCAAGGAAGTCGCGGACACGCGCTTCTTCAACTGCGGCGTGGCCGAGGCCAACATGATGGGCGTGGCGGCCGGCATGGCACTGTCCGGCCTGCGGCCGGTCGTCTACACGATCACGCCGTTCACCACCACTCGCTGCCTGGAGCAGATCCGCGTGGATGCCTGCTACCACGAGGCACCTGTGGTGATCGTAGGCACCGGCTCGGGCCTGTCCTACGCGGAACTCGGGCCCACCCACCACTCGCTCGAGGACATGGCGATCCTGCGCAGTCTTCCCGGGATGACGGTGCTCGCGCCCTGCGACGCGACCGAGGTGCGCCTGGGCCTGCGCGCGGCCATCGCACACGAGGGCCCGGTCTACATGCGCATCGGGAAGAAGGGCGAGCCGGCGATCCACACGTCCCCGCCGGACTTCCGCATCGGCCGCTCGATCACGGTGCGCAGCGGCACCGACGTCTGCCTGCTGAACGCGGGGACCATGATGCCAGTGACCCTTGCCGCGGCCGACCTCCTCGCGACCAAGGGCCTGAGCGTACGCGTCGAGAGTTTCCATACGATCAAGCCGCTCGATACCGACCTCCTTGTGGAGGCCTTCGCGAAGTACAAGATCGTAGGCACAGTCGAGGAGCACAGCCTGATCGGGGGCCTTTACGGGGCAGTCGCCGAATGGCGCAGCGCCCATGCCGGCAAGGGCGCCGAACTGGTCGGGTCGGGCACCGGCGACGCGTTCATGCACGAGGTCGGCTCGCAGGACTACGCGCGCGCGCGGTACGGGCTGACTGCCGACGAGATCGCCGGGCGCATCCTCGCGCGGCTTGGCGCGGCCTGATCACCGCGTGATGCGCATCGGGCTGGATTTCGACAACACGATCGTCAACTACGACGCCCTTTTCCACCGGGTCGCGCTTGAGCAGGGGAACATCCCGTCAGACCTCCCGGTGAACAAGGTGGCGGTGCGCGACCACTTGCGCTGCACGGGACGCGAGCCGATCTGGACCGAGATGCAGGGCACGGTGTACGGTGCCCGCATGAACGAGGCGGCCGCCTACCCGGGCGTGCTGGACTGCCTGCGCTGGCTGCGCGAGCGCTCGATCCCGGTCGCGATCATGAGCCACAAGACGCGCCATCCGTTCCTCGGGCCTGCATACGACCTTCACGCAGCAGCGCGCGCATGGATCGAGCGCCACCTGGTGGATGCGGAGGGTCCGCTGGTCGATCCGGCTAGCGTGTACTTCGAAGTCACGAAGGAGTTCAAGCTCGACCGTGTCGGTGAATGGGGCGCGACCCACTTCGTCGACGACCTGCCCGAGATCCTGCTGCATCCCGCGTTTCCACGCGACGCCCGACCGCTGCTGTTCGACCCGGACGGCCACCACGCGGCGGTGGAGTCGGTGCCGTCGGTCACCACTTGGGCGGGGCTTCAGCAGCGGCTGGAATCGACATGGCTGGCGAACCGCTGACCGCCGGGATCACCTCGCTGATGGCCGCCGCGGGCCTGCCGGCCTCGAGGCTGCGTATCGACGCATGCGATGGTGGCGGCAACAACCGCGTGTTCATCGTGCATACCGGCAGCGAGCGGTTTGTCGCGAAGTACTACTTCCGCCATCCGAGCGACACCCGCGATCGGCTCGCGGCCGAGTATGCGTTCCTCGAGTATGCGGTCGACTGCGGCGTTCCGGGCGTACCGCGGCCGCTGCGCTGCGACCCTCAGCGTGGCCTGGCGCTCTACGAGTTCATCGACGGTCGCCGCATCGAAGCACGAGCGCTCGGAGCCTCCCATGTCGATGCGGCGGCGGACTTCTTCCTTGCGATCAACGCGCCCGCATTCCGGGGCGCGGCCGCCCGACTGCCTGCCGCCTCCGAGGCGTGCTTCGCGATCGAGGACCATCTCGCGCTGGTCGACAAAAGGATCAGCCGACTCGACGGGATCGAGGGTACGGCGCCGGTCGATGCAGACGCACGTGATTTCGTCGGGCTGCTTCGCCGCACCTGGGCGGGTATTCGGGACACGATCGCCGCCGCAGTCGATGACGGTCGGGCGGGCGCGCAACACGCATCGCTGGACGAAGCGAGCCGCTGCGTGTCGCCGTCGGACTTCGGCTTCCACAACGCGCTGCAACGTCCGGACGGATCGATCTGCTTCCTCGATTTCGAATACGCGGGGCGCGACGACCCGGCCAAGATGGCCGGAGACTTCTTTGCGCATCCCGCGGTACCAGTCCCGGCCACGCTCAAGGATCGCTTCATCGCGCACACCATGGCCTTCTCGACGAACTCGGCCAACCTGGCTGCGCGGACCCGGCTGCTCGAACCGGTATTCCGAACGAAGTGGTGCTGCATCCTGCTGAACGAGTTCCTGCCCGACGCGGCGCAGCGCCGCCGGTTCGCCGACCCGGGCGCCGACAGCGAAGCACGGCGGCGCATACAGCTCGAGAAGGCGCGGCAGCACCTGCCCCGCCCTGACGTTGGTTGACTGCCCCTCGACTCCCACAGGCTCACACAACCATGGCCTACATCGACTTCCTGTCCGCAAACCACAAGAGCACCGCCCGCGACTACCTCGGTCGAGTGAACGACCTGGATTTCCCCAAGGCGAGGGCGGCCGAGCTGGCGAAGAAGTTCGACTTCGACTACTGGGATGGCGATCGCAGGATCAACTACGGCGGCTACCGCTACATGGAGGGTCGCTGGGAAAAGGTCGCCCGCCCGATGGTCGAACACTACGGCCTGAAGCCAGGCGACAGCGTGCTCGACATCGGCTGCGGAAAGGGCTTCCTGCTCTACGACTTCACCAAGGTCCTGCCGGGCATCGAGGTCACCGGAATCGATGTCTCGGAGTACGCGATCGCGAACTCCAAGGATGAGGTACGCGGTCGCCTGCAAGTCGGCAATGCGACGAAGCTTCCATGGCCCGATGGGCACTTCGACCTGGTCATCTCGCTCAACACCCTGCACAACCTGCACTGCTACGACCTCGACCTCGCCCTGCGCGAGATGGAACGGGTCGGCAAGCGCAAATACCTGTGCGTGGAGAGCTACCGCAACGAGCACGAGAAGGCGAACCTGCTGTACTGGCAGGTGACCTGTGAGGCTTTCAACACGCCCGAGGAATGGGAGTGGTGGTTCCAGCAGAGCGGGTATACCGGTGATCATTCCTTCATCTACTTCGAATAGGGTTGCCGTGACGAACCTCCCGAAGACCATGAAGGCAGCAGTGCTCGTCGCGCAGCGCGCGCCGCTGGCAATCGTCGACATCGAACTGCCTTCCACGCTGGACGTAGGCCAGGTCCTCGTCCGGGTGCATTACAGCGGTGTCTGCGGTTCGCAATTGGGTGAGATTGACGGAGCCAAAGGCGAGGACAAGTTCCTGCCCCATTTGTTGGGACACGAAGGGTCGGGCACCGTAGTCGAGACTGGCCCAGGCGTGCGTCACGTCAAGGCTGGCGATTCGGTTGTTCTTCACTGGCGCAAGGGTCCTGGCATCGAAGCATCGCCAGCGAAGTACGTCTGGGATGGAAAGACCGTGAACGCAGGCTGGGTCACGACGTTCAACGAGTACGCGATCGTGTCCGAGAACCGACTGACGGCCATTCCGCCAGATAGCGACATGGAAATCGCAGCCCTCCTTGGCTGCGCAGTCACGACCGGATTTGGAGTCGTGGTGAACAACGCAAAGGTGAAGATCGGCGAATCGGTTGTCGTGTTCGGCGCAGGCGGCGTGGGCTTGAATATCGTTCAGGCCGCAGCGATGGCAGGAGCGTACCCGGTGATCGCGGTCGACCTTTTCGACAACCGACTGTCTCTGGCACGCTCCCTTGGCGCCACGCACACGATCAACGCGAAAACCGAAGACGCGGCCGCAGCCATCCTGCGCATCGTGGGTGCCGCCGGCGCCGATGTGTTCATTGACAACACGGGGCAACCGACCGTAATCGAGCTCGGGTATCGGCTCACCAACCCTCGAGGTCGAGTGGTGCTGGTCGGCGTGCCGCGCCATGGCAGCAACGTCTCCATCCACTCCCTTCCGCTGCATTTTGGCAAAAGCCTCAGCGGTTCACATGGCGGCGAAGCGATCCCCGAACTGGACATTCCGCGATACCAGAACCTGTGTCGCGCTGGGCGACTCAGGCTGAGTGAACTGATCACGTTACGTTGCCCGCTGGACGGACTGGATGATGCGATCCGGCAAATGCGCTCCGGAGCAGTGGATGGGCGCTGCCTGATCGCGCTTTGAAGTATCGGGCCAAAAGGTTCGCTGGTTACCATGGAGCAGAAGATTACAAACACCTGGCACAGGAATGCACTGATCTGGCTTCGCCTGGAGTTGCTGTATCTGCGTGCATTCGCCTATGCGGTTCGCCTCCTCATCGAGGGTCGCGCCGCACGGCCGATGCTGGTCCGAAGGGGGCGTCTGAAACGTCTTCTGAGAAGCCTGATTGGGCTGATCAGGTCGCTCTGGGTTCAAGCCCTGAACAGACTCAGACTGATCAACGAGGCGCTTTACGCAAAAGCGTTGCAGCAGCTGCTGGACGCGTCATTGAATGGCCGGACGAAATCGCCGGATGACGCTTACGCGTACTGCACCGCCCATGCTCGTGCCGGGAAGTTGAGCGCCGGAGCACTGGCGGTACTCGCGCGCGCGGCGCTGGACCGTTCTGATACCGACGGTGCGACCGAGTTGCTCGACGCCCTGATTACACGGTTCCCCACAAGCTTCAGCCACCATCAACAAGCCGGCGCGCAGTGTTTCCTCAAGGGGGAGTACTCGCTGGCAGAGCGTGTCTGGACACGCAGCAACAACCTGCGGGAAGAGACGATCCGCGCGCGCGGGCTTGACCGCCACAACCTGCGTTTCCTGGGCCCCTCCTGGTCCCTTGCAATCGGTCACATCGCGCATCTCGACAGCTACCTGAAGCAACTCGTGCTGTCCGGAGTCCAGGATCGGCGGACCATATTGATGGGACACGCGGCTTCCGGACAACAGAATCCAGCGTTGATCAGGTGTTTCGCGCCGTTTGTCGAGGACGGATCGCGGGGCTATGACGGCCTGCAAGTGCCCCCGAACGATGTCGAGCCATTGATGGACGAATTCTGGACCATCCGTTTCGAGGACGGACGATCCCGCATGTTCAGTCATGCCGGATCGATGGTGCAGGCACGCTGGGAACAGGAAGGACGTCCCCCGCTGATTGCCCCACCGCCCGAGATGGTGGAGGAAGGTGAAGCGCACCTGAGGGAACTGGGTATCCCGGAAGGTGCGTGGTTTGTCTGCTTCCATGTACGCGAGCCCGGCTTCCACCGTGCGTGGCACCTGAAACATCCGGGCACTCGCAACGCGGACGTAATGACGTACGTTCAAGCGATGGAAGCGGTGGTAGCCAGCGGGGGCTACGCAGTCCGTGTCGGTGACGCAACGATGACGCCGCTGCCGAGCATTCACGGCGTGGTGGACTACGCCCACAGTCCGCAGAAGTCCGACCTCATGGATATCTACCTGTGCGCGCGATGCCGTTTCTTCGTAGGCACCAACTCGGGCCTCGGGCTGGTCCCGGCAGTATTCGGGGTGCCGTGTGCGATGACCAACTGGTCCCCGATCGCGTTGCCACAGTGGTATCCACGCGATGTCGGCATACCGAAGCTGATCTACTCCGAGGATCTGGGTCGCATGCTGACGCTCGATGAGATGTTCACTGGCCGCGCTGGCTGGGAACAATTCGATGCGTTCTTCGAAGAACACCGCCTGCGCATTGTCGACAACACTCCGGAAGACATCACGGCCCTCGTCGAGGAGATGCTCGAACGGGATGCGGGGACGTTCCACCTCGACGCGGACGACGCCAGTCGGCTGGACGCTTATCACCGGATAGTCGAGAAGTCGGGAAGCTATACCGGTGCCAGACCCGGCACGCGCTTCCTGCGGCGCCACGCAAGCCTGCTCGGACTGCAAGCGCAGTCTGGAGCTACGGAACACAACGCGGGTGGAAACAGTACCCGCCAAGTCCTGCTCAACGACTGAACGCGCTTGTCGCAGCAGCATGTTTACGCCACCACCGCAGCATCTATTGAGGACGACACGCGTGACGGATGGTGCTGCGCAGAAATGGTTCGAACCCATTCCGCGTTTCAGTGGCATACCCCGAGATCCCAGTGACACTCTGCGGACGGCGAAGGGTGAAAAACTTCCGGCGATCGAACCGCTTACCGGACTTAGATTCTTCGCCGCGGCCTGCGTGGTACAGGCGCATATCGTTGATATCGCAGTCCATAAAGGAATGGGCGATCCCTCGAACCCGCTATTGAGCTACCTCATCGGTGCGGCGGCACTCGGCATGTCGATGTTCTTCGTGCTCAGTGGGTTTGTGATCCATTACAACTATCGTGAAGCGATCCTGCGTGGTGGCTCGGATGGAATATGGAACTTCTTCGTCGCCCGATTTGCACGGCTCTACCCGCTCTATTTCCTGCTCGTTCTCTTTGACCTCCACTTGAACGGGATGCTGAGGCGCGCGTTCGAAGGCGACATTGCCACGGTCACCGCGCTAGTCCAATCGCTCCCCCAGTACCTCACGCTTACGCAGACCTGGACCTTCAATGTCATCGGTCGGAACAGCCTTGTCTACCAGATGGGAGCTGTCTCCGCGGTTTCTTGGTCGATAAGCACGGAATGGTTCTTCTATTTCGGCTATCCCCTGATCTGCGTCGCCACGCTCTGGCTACCACGCGCCTGGTTGAAGCTCGTGGCTGTCATACTGATTTCCGTTCTGATCGTGAAGGTCCTTCTCCTGATCTTCGCGGCGCAACCAGCTATCAACCTGTTCGGCGTCCGGAACTACGGGTGGCCAGCAGGTGTGGAAGTATCGAACCAGGACTCACTATTCCGTTGGATTGTCTACTTCTCACCGTACTCACGAATAGTGGAGTTTTTCATCGGAGTTCTGGTCTGCGGCGCCTATCTGGACGTTCGCGGAACCCCGCTCAACGCCTTTGAACGTGTCGTGGGTCCCGCCCTGCCTCTCGTCGCCATGGCGTCGATCGTCATTGTCCACTGGCTGATGTGGTTGCCGACACGACCATTTCCCCTGCTTACAGAGATGCACATGTGCTTCGGCTATGCATTGCCAAGCGCAGCGCTTGTATGGAGTGTCGCGCGATACGGTGGACCGCTATCCCGGGCGCTCGAGTGGAAGGCGTTGATTTTCCTGGGGGAGACCAGCTACTCCATTTATCTCGTCCACATGTTGGTGGTCGGCGATATCAACACAGGGCTGTTTGCCGCCATGTTGTCGACGACAGGTACCTGGGCGATGCCGCTGCACGCCATGGTCATCTTCCTGGCTGTGCTGGCAACCGCGAGCCTGACCTACCGCCTCATCGAGGTGCCAAGCCGCAAGTGGCTGCGCGAGGCTCTTTCGACGCAGACCACCCCGCATGCTCGGGACGTGCAAAAGCCGATCGGGCGCGCGCTGCGCACGGCCACATGCACTGTTGTAGTCGCCGTTGTTGCGGTCGTCCCACTCGCCATGCTCGTAGCACAACCGACAAACGCTCGTCCGCCTCCTCTGGAGGGAACCATCAAGGTCGTGGAGTCGACGTACGGTGCGGTTTGCGGCGCTAAGCCCGGCAATACGACGGCGAAACTCGCGGCGGCCTGCAACGACTTGAAATCATGCACCTACGTAGTCGATGTGCGACAACTGGGTGACCCTGTGAACGGATGCAGCAAGGACTTTGGCGTCACCTGGAAATGTGAGACTGACACCGAAGCGCTGTCGGCAAGCATCCCAGCAGAGGCTGGACTGGGCGGAAATTCTGTCACGCTGAGTTGCCCTTGAGCGAATGTTTTCGGATTTATCTTGTTGGAGGATTCGAATCTGATTTCGCAAACGGATACGTCAAAGGCGCGCCACAACCTTCGACGCCGTGATGTCGCAGCACTTCATTCCTCGCTCGCAAGGAGCAGAAAATGATCACACAAGAAGACGTAGACGAAGCGGCCCGTCGGTTCAACGAAGCCGTGGAAGAAGCGCAGAAGCTGCATCTCAGTGCCTCATGGGGTGACCGCCTGCTCACATTCGACAAGGCGGCTGCGTTCCTTGAGAACCCCCGGTTCAACGATGCATTTCGTTCTGTAATGGGGTCCCACCAGTACGACCAGTATTCGGGGCCAGACGGCATCGCCTGGCGTTTGAATACGCTGTGCTGGGCGGCATCCTGCGCTGCGAGGGTGGGAGGCGCGTTCGTGGAATGCGGCGTGTTCAAGGGCGACATGGCGTGGGTGGTACTTCAGACGCTCGGGCCAGACACGGTGAAACAGTACCTGCTCTACGACAGTTTCGAGGGATTCTCACCGCAGTATTCTTCGCCTGAAGACTATCCCGGAAATCCCGGCTTCCTCGAATTTGCGAACAGTCACTACCAGGTACCAGGCATCTTCGAGTACGTGGCCCAGCGTTTCTCACCGTTCACGCAGGTCACGGTCGTGAAGGGTTTTTTGCCGGAATCGATCGGCCCGGAGTGTCCAGCTGCAATAGGGTTCCTCCATATCGACCTCAATTCCCCGCGGGCAGAAGTGGCTGTTCTTGAAAAACTGTTCGATCGCGTCGTGCCCGGAGGCGTAGTCGTCTTCGACGACTATGGATGGAAACTTTTTGGCCGGCAGCGCGAGGCTGAAGACCGGTTCATGGAAGCAAGGGGTTATCGCATCCTCGAACTTCCGACCGGTCAAGGGCTGGTGGTAAAGTGAGCAACGATCCGATGGGCATTTCAGAAAGAACGTATTCGACTGCCAGTTCCAGTTGCCCCTGCGGCGCGACTGTTCTGCAGGAAGATCTGCTTACCTTCGACGCGGTCCCGGCGTCGGGCCACTTTCGTACTTGCCCGACAGAGTCGCCGGCCTCTGCTTCGCTGCAGTTTTCATTCTGCGTCGAGTGCGGAACTGCAGCGCTGGCACCGGGCGGTGTCGCGAAGAACTATGCAGCAATAGACAGAGCGACAA
>CANHBC010000039.1 GCA_947458835.1 Betaproteobacteria bacterium
GCATCGAGCGTGACCGGCGGATGGAACAGGTGCTGCACGCCCTGCACCACCACCGGGCCGGGCTCGCCCTCGATATCGAGCAGGCCTTTCACCCGCAGCAGGTCGGGGCCGCGCAGCGAGGTCAGCACCTCCATCGCGACCGAGAACGTCTTCCACGAGAACGGCGTGTCATAGTAGAGGCAGAATGAATCGACGCCCGCGGTGTGCTGGCCCTTGGGCAGCTTGCGCGCCGGCGCACCCGCCACCAGCCGCACGTCCGGGTTCGCCGAGGCCGAGCCCGCGCCCTGCACCGCCACGAACGATTCGCTGCCCAGCCAGCTTTCGATCGCCTTCTCGGATGCGTCGCGCTGGCGCACGCCGACGTCGACCAGGAACGACGGATCCAGGTCACCCATCACGCAGCGGATGATCGCTGCATGCGGGTTGAGTTCGCGCAGCCGCGCCTCGAGCACCTCGACCTCGGCCGGGTCGGCCAGGTCGGTCTTGGTGATCACCAGCCGGTCGGCCACCGCGGCCTGCTTCACCGGCTCTTCCAGCGTGTCGAGCTGCTCGTTGCCGTTGACCGCATCGACCAGCGTGATGATCGCGTCGAGCGTGTAGGTGTTGCACACCGACGTGTCGGTGATCATCGTGTGGATCACCGGCGCCGGATCAGCCAGCCCGGTGGTCTCGATCACCACCCGGTTGAAGTCGATGGTCTCGCCGTTGCGGCGCTTCATCCACAGGTCGACCAGCGTCTCCTGCAGGTCGCCGCGCACCCGGCAGCACAGGCAGCCGTTGTCGAGCACCATCATCTGCTCGCTGGAGGTCTGCACCAGGTCGTGGTCGATCGACTGTTCGCCGAACTCGTTGATGATCACCGCGACCCGGTTCATGCCGGGATGACGCAGCAGCTTGCCCAGCAGCGTGGTCTTGCCGCTGCCGAGAAAACCGGTGATCACCGACACCGGTATCTTCGCTGCTGCGTTCATGCCGCTGCTCCTAGAACGTCGTCTCGAGGATGTAGATGCCACCCGCAAGCCGGTCGACCGTGTAGACCAGCCGGTTCTCGTCGACCCAGATGTCGTTCATCTGCGCGGCACCGGCCGGCGACAGCGCCGGGGCGGCCGGCACGTAGTAGCCGATCTCCTGCGGCTGGTACGGGTTCTTCGTGTCGTAGATACGCACGCCGCCGTTGAACATCGCGCAATAGATGATCTCGTCGGAGCAGTGCGAGGTCTCGACCGGCACGTTGTCGTGCACGTTGTGCGCACCGAAGCGGCCGCCACGCTTGCTGAACGTTTCCACTGGCGGCATCGGCAGCGTGCTGATCGAGGTCGGGTAGCGCTCGTCCTTGACATCGAGCATGTACACCAGCATCGGCCAGTCCTTCGCTGCGTCCACGGTGCTCTCGTCGCTCATCACCATCAGGTCGCGGCTGAACAGCGGCATCAGCGAGTGGTGGAAGGACGGACGATGCGTCCAGCGCGAGATCATCTTCGGGTTCGTGCGGTCGCTGATGTCGAGGATCACCGCGCCGTAGTCGATGTAGCCGAGGTAGGCGCGGTCGGGGCGCTGCGGCCACACGCAGGTGTTGTGCACCCGGTAGCCGACACGGCCAAGTTCCTTGCCGCCCGGCTCGGTGCGCCAGGTCTCCTGGTCGCCCTTCTTCGTGCCAGGCGCCCACCAGCGGCCGACCTCGGTCGGCTTGGACAGGTTGCTCACGTCGATGATGCGGTAGATCTGATCGTCGCGCGGGTCGTTCGGTTCGAAGTCCTCGGCACCCGAGGAGATGTGTACCGTCTGGCCGTCGACGAACCACACCATGTGCACGCCACGCGAGTGCGGACCCGAGCAGTCGAAGAAGCTGATCGACTTCGGCGCTTCCGGCTTGCTGATGTCGAACAGTTCGAAGCCGGCCGGCTTCGCGCCGAGATCGCGCGTCTGGTAGGCCACGCACATCACGTCGCCGACCACGTCGAGCGAGTTGGAGCGCACCCGCGAGTGCGGCAACTGGGTCTGGATCACCACCGTCGGCTTGCGCGGGTCGGTGACATCGATGCCGGTGAAGTTGGTCGGCGCAGATTCGTGCGCGACCCAGAGGATACGGCGGCCGTCGCGCGTCTTCTGGATGCTGATGCCCTCGCCGACGTTGCCGTTGCCGTTGAGCTCGTGCGCACCGAGCAGCTTCATGTTGAATGCCAGCTCACGGCTCGGTGACGAGCCCCCGCCCAGGTTGCCGCTGATCGCCATCTGGTACTCCCCCGTTGATCTTTCGTGGAGCACCGAGTTTAGTCGATCACGCGCGGCAGGGTCGGCTGGAGGCCCGGCGGTCGTCGGGGACTTTCCAGGCAGGCGGGCAACGCAGGCCACCAAACGCCGGGGGGGGCCTTTTGAGCCCCCCCCGGTTTTCCGCATCTCATCATCCGCCGCGTCGCTCGCCATCCATCCGTTGTTTTGACTCCCGTGACAACTGGGCGCGCTGCGTCTCACCTGTACGGTGCAACTGCGTGCACCTTCTTCTCTCCAACGACCTCCTCCTGCTGATCTTTGCGCTGCGTACCCTGCCGTTGCATCGGGGCGGTTCGGACCGCTTCTGCTGTGTGTCGCGGCAGGTTCACAACGCGAATGTCATCCTACTCCTGCCCTCCCGCGAAAACAATGTGTTTCCAGGCGCGACCGAGCCTCCCGCCGGGACGGTGCCCCTCCTGCCGCGCCGCACCAATCCATCGCGACAGGCATACACAAGCAAAAAGCCGTGCCCGATGCTCCGGGACACGGCTTTTTGTTGCACTGCATCAGCCTCAGAACTGAGGTTTGCTCTTCGCGTCATCGAAGCGGCGCACCCCGGCGAGGATCTCCGCCTTGGCGGCCTCCGGGCCTTCCCAGCCATCGATGCGCACCCACTTGCCGGGCTCGAGGTCCTTGTAGTGTTCGAAGAAGTGGGACACCTGCGCGATCATCAGCGGCGCAACGTCGGCAGGCGCCTTCACGCTGGCGTACAGCGGGCACACCTTATCGATCGGCACCGCGAGCAGTTTGGTGTCCTCGCCAGCCTCGTCAGTCATCTTGAGCATGCCGACCGGGCGGCAGCGCACCACGACGCCGCTGATCAGCGGGTAGGGGCTCAGCACCAGCACATCCACCGGATCGCCGTCACCGCAGAGGGTGTGCGGGATATAGCCGTAGTTGCACGGATAACGCATGGAGGTCGACATGAAACGGTCGACGAACATGGCGCCCGTCTCCTTGTCGACCTCGTACTTGACCGGGTCCGAGTTCATCGGGATCTCGATGATCACGTTGAACTCGTCCGGGAGCTTCTGTCCGTAACCGACGCGATCGAGGTTCATCGCGTCACTTCTTCGCGGCCAGGGTCTGGCCGGCCACGCCCCACTGGGTGCGCGGCACTTCCTGGATCGTGATCCAGACCGAGTCGGCGGGCACGCCGACGGTTTCGGTGAATGCCTGGGTGACGCGCTCGATCAGCTGCGCCTTCTGCTCATCGGTGCGGCCGGGGGCCATGTAGATCTGTGCGAGGGGCATGACGGGGACTCCGCGTTGGTTGAAAACCCCACATTATCCCGCAGCGCGGCATCCTGCGCGACCGTTCCGGGTCTCCGGCACGCGATCGGCAGCGCCTGCCGCTACGGAATGATGGGCCGGCGGAGGTCGCGCCCCGGGCGCGCGCTACTCCGGCTTCGCGCCCGACGCCTTCACGATCTGCGACCACGTCGCCATCTCGCGCCCGAGCGTGGCCGCAAACTGCTCGGGGGTGCTGGCGATCACGTCGGCCCCTTCCGACTCCAGACGGGCGCGCACGTCAGGCAGCGCTACCACCTCGCGCAGGTCGCGGCCGAGCCGGTCGACGATCGCCTTCGGCGTGCCCGCGCGCACCACGATCCCCTGCAGCGCGCTAAGGTCGTAACCGGGGAGCGTCTCGGCCATCGCAGGCACGTCCGGCAGCATGCGGTTGCGCTTGCCGCTGGTGACTGCGATCGCGCGGATCTTGCCCGCCTTCATCTGCGGCGCAGCCGACAGCGCGGTCGTGAACAGCATGGTGATCCGCCCGCCGAGCAGGTCTGTGATCGCTGGCGGGATGCCCTTGTAGGGCACGTGGATCATGTCGATCTTCGCCAGGGTCTTGAGCTGCTCGGCAGACAGGTGCGGTGCCGAGCCGGCCCCGGGCGAGGCGAAGGTGAGTTCGCCCGGCTTCGCGCGCGCTGCGACGAGCAGGTCCTTGACGGTGTGGATCGGCGAGGTGCTGCTCACCACCACGATGTTCGGCTGGGCCGTGAGCTGGATCAGCGGGGTGAAGTCGCGCACCGGGTCGTAGGGCAGCTTGCCGTACAGGCTCGGGTTGATGGCGAAGGTGGTCGTGATCAGCAGGAGGGTATGCCCGTCGGGCGCGGCCTTGGACGCGATCTCGGTGGCGACGATCGTCGCCGCACCGGGACGGTTGTCGACGATCACCGGCTGGCCCCATCGCTCCGACAGGTGCTGCCCCATCTGGCGGGCGGTGAGCTCGATGCCACCACCGCCGGAGAACGGATTGATCATGCGCACCGGCCGGACCGGGAACGGCGCCCCGGCCCCGGACGCCGATGCAGCGGTCGCGCCGCCCTGAGCGAAGGCCGGCGCGACCGGCGCCAGCAGCAGGGACAGCAATACACCGCCTGCGGCCGCCCGCGCGCTACTGCGTGCCGATCCGCGGGTCTGGCGTGCGCTCGATCGAGCAGCGACCACCTGACCTTCCGCGGAAGGTTCGCCAACCTGACCCGTCATTGCCACCATCTGCCCTCCTGCATGATGTGTCCGGATTGCCCCGGGGCGCCACCGACGATCGTGTCTCCGGCGCGCAAGATCCGCCCACCGGTGTCCGGCCGCATGCGGAGCGTGAACGCCCTACCAGGCGAGGGCATAGCCCTCGCGCCGCGGGTCGGCTCCGGCATGGAGCTGGCCGCTCTCGTGGCGCATGATCGCGCACACCGCCGCGGTGACCGCCGACCACTTCGGCCAGGTCTCGACGTCGTGGCCGCGCGCGCGCATCGCCTCGAACACCTCGGGCGCGAGGTCGGTCTCGAGGCCCAATCGGCCGGGCCGGTACTCGTGCGGCGCGAACGAGTTCGGGAAGTTGTAGCTGGCGAAGCGCGGTACCTCGACCGCCTGCTGCATCGTCATGCCGAACTCGACCACGTTCAGGAACACCTGCAGCATCCCCTGCGACTGGACGTCCCCGCCCGGCGTGCCGAAGGCCATGAACAGCTTGCCGTCGCGGAACGCGAGCGAGGGGTTGGGCGTGAGGCGGGGACGCTTGCCCGGCTTCACTTCCGCGGCATGCCCGGGCTCGAGCCGAGACTGGCAGCCGCGTCCGGAGATGGCAAGCCCGGTGCCGGGGATGATCGGCGTGTCGTACTGCGGGTCGGACAGCGTCGCGGAATACGCATTGCCGTGCCGGTCGACCGTGCAGCCGTAGATGGTGTCCATCGACATCTGCACCCGGCTGCGCGTGACCGGATCAACCGGTCCACCGCCGCGCAAGGCCGCACCGACCGGGCCAGGATCGGGCATTTTCGGGAACGCCCGCGCGGGATCGATGCGCTCGCGCTGCAGCGCGGCGTAGGCATCGGAGAGCATCGTCGCGCTGGGCACCGGCACGAACTTCGGGTCGCTCACGTAGGCCTCGCGGTCGGCGAAGGCCAGGTTGAGCGCGCCAGCCACGGTATGCACGTAGTCGGGCGAGTTGTGGCCGATCGCGTGCAGATCGTAGCCCTCGAGGATCTTCAGCGATTCGAGCAGCACGATGCCCTGGCACCAGGCGTCGCAGCTGTGCACCTCGTAGCCGCGGTAGTTCACGCGCAGGCTGTCCTCGACCGGCACTTCCCAGGCGGCGAGGTCGGAGCGGCGCATGAAGCCGCCGTTTTCCACGTGGTACTTCTCGATCGCGTCGGCGATCGGGCCATCGTAGAAGAAGTCACGCGCCGCGCGCAGCTTGCGGTCGCGGTCGCCGCGGGCGTGGCGCTCGGCCTCGATCATGCCGCCGATCGACTGGGCCAGGTCCTTCTGGTAGATGACCTCGTTGTGGCGCAGCGCACGGTCGCCCGGCGCATTGAACACCTTGTGATTGTCCGGCCAGCGTGCGTTCTGCTCGTAGACGTACTCGAGGTTGCTCGCGAGCAGCGGGAATACCGCGAAGCCGTCGCGCGCCAGTTCCATCGCGGGCGTGGCCGCCTCCTCGAAGGAGATGGTGCCCCAGCGCCGCAGCGCCTCGATGTGGGTGCCCGGCGCGGCCGGAATCACCGTGCGCAGCAGGCCCTCGGGCACGTGCCTGCCATTGCCCTCTGCGATCAGCCTGGACACATCGGTGGCCGCCGGCCAGTAGCCGAGGCCGGCCAGGCTGACCACGCGGTCTTCTTCCTTCAGGTAGATCAGCGTCGGCGCAACCCCGGCGAAGGACACCATGTCGCACTGGAGGATGGCCAGCGCCATCGACGCGGTAACGCCGGCATCGATGGCGTTGCCACCTCGGTCGAGCACGCGCATCGCCGCGAGCGAGGCGAGGTAGTGGCCGGTGGCCACCGCGTGGTGGTTGCCGGTGAGGGTGGGCCGGGCGCTGATGGCACCCACGGCCAGTTTTCGTTCACGCTTCTGGGCCATGGGCGCTCCTGCAGCGGGTGAAACGGTGTCGTTACGGCCTCAGTCGATCGTGCGCAGCACGTCGCCGAGGGTGTCGAAGATCTCGTCGAGGTGCGACTGACCGACGATCAGCGGCGGCGACAGCGCGATGGTGTCGCCGGTGATGCGCACCAGCACCCCGCGCTCGAAGCACTTGACCATGGCCTCGTAGGCGCGCGCGCCCGGCTTGCCCTCGCGCGACTTGAGCTCGATGGCGGCGATCAGACCGATGTTGCGCACGTCGATCACGTTGGGCAGCTCGCGCATGCCATGCGCCGCGTCGGCGATCGCCGCATGCATCGGCCGAGAGGCCTCGAACAGCCCGGTCTCTCGGTAAAGGTCGAGCGTGGCGACCGCGGCAGCGGCTGCCACCGGATGGCCGGAGTAGGTGTAGCCGTGAAACAGCTCGATCAGGCCTTCCGGGCCGTTCATCAGCGCGTCGTAGATGAAGTCCTTCGCGATCACCGCGCCCATCGGGATGGTCGCGTTGGTGATGCCCTTGGCGCAGCAGATCAGGTCGGGCGTGACGTTGAAGTACTGGGCGGCGAACGGCGTGCCCAGGCGACCGAACCCGGAGATGACCTCGTCGAAGATCAGCAGGATGCCGTGCTTGTCGCAGATAGCGCGCAGCGTCTCGAGGTAGCCCACCGGCGGCGGCAGCACGCCGGTGGAGCCGGCCACCGGCTCGACGATCACCGCGGCGATATTGGACGGATCGTGCAGGGCGACCAGCCGCTCGAGGTCCTCGGCGAGGTGCGAGCCCCACTTGGGCTGGCCACGCGAGAAGGCCGCCTCGCGCAGGTTGTGCGTGTGCGGCAGGTGGTCGACGCCGGGCAGCAACTGCCCGCCGAACACCTTGCGGTTGAGCGGGATGCCGCCCACCGAGATGCCGCCGAAGCCGACGCCGTGGTAGCCGCGCTCGCGGCCGATGAACTTGGTGCGCGTGCCCTCGCCGCGTGCACGGTGGTAGGCAAGCGCGATCTTGAGCGCGGAGTCGACCGACTCCGACCCCGAGTTGGCGAAGAACACCTTGCTCATGCCGGCCGGGGCGAGCTCGGCGACCTTCTCGGCCGCCTTGAACGCCATCGGGTGGCCCATCTGGAACGTGGGCGCGAAGTCGAGGGTATCGAGCTGTGCCTTGATCGCCGAGAGGATCTCCTCGCGGTTATGGCCGGCGTTCACGCACCACAGGCCGGCGCAGCCGTCGACCACCTGGCGGCCGTCGTCGGAGGTGTAGTGCATGTCCTTCGCGGACACCAGCATGCGCGGCTTGCCCCGGAACTGGCGGTTCGCGGTGAAGGGCATCCAGAAATGGTCGAGGTTCAGGTGCGGATCGTTCATCGTGCCTCCATCGGCATCACGCTTTGCAGGCTGACATGTTAGCGGAAAGCCCCTCGCTCCAGAAGGGCAACAGGGTCTTGCGGACCCGTCAGTTGAGCTTCAGGCCAGTCGCCTTGATCAGCTTGCGCAGCGCGACCACGTCCTCGGCCATGACCTTGCCGAGCTGCTCGGGCGTGCTGGTCTCGGTGTCCACGCCCTGGCTGGACAGCTTCTCGCGCGTCTCCGGGTTGTTCAGGATCTTGTTGAGTTCCGAGTTCAGGCGCATCACCACCGGGCGCGGCGCCCCGGCCGGCAGCACGAAGCCGAACCAGGACTGGTAGTGGAAGCCAGGGATCACCTCGTTGAACGCAGGGATGTCGGGCGCGGCGGTGGTGCGCTTCAGGCCGGTGACACCGATTGCCTTGATACGGCCCGTCTTGATGTGCGGGATGCCGGCCAGCAGCGGCATCACGCCCACCGGGACCTCGCCTGCGACCACTGCGGGCACGGTGGCGCCCGCGCCCTTGTACGGCACGTGGTTCATCTGGAACTTGCCCATCACCTGCATCAGCTCGGCGGCGATGTGGTTGGGCCCGCCGAAGCCGGAGGAGCCGTAGTTGATCTTGCCCGGGTTGGCGCGCGCGTAGGCGAGGAACTCCTTCGGGTTGCCCGCCGGGAAGGACGGGTTCGCGCCAAGCAGGGTCATCGAGATGCCGATCATGCCGACCGGGGCGAACGCCTTGATCGGGTCCCAGGGGTACTTGTCGATCGCCGCGGCAATCGAGACCACCGGCTGAGCAAGGTAGATGGTGTGGCCGTCGGGCGTGGCCTTGGCCGCGATCTCCATGCTGACCATGCCGCCGGCACCCGGGCGGCCGTCGATCACCACCCGCTCGCCCAGCGCCGTGCTGAGCTGATCACCGAGCACCCGTGCGATCGTGTCGGACACGCCGCCCGGCAGGAAGCCGGTGATGATGCGCAGCGGGCGGTCGGGGAATTTCTGGGCCTGCACCTCCGCTGCCACGGGGGCAAGCACGGCCAGGCCTGCGGCCCAGGCGGCAAGCATCGCGCGCTGGAGGGGGCGCCTCGGGAATACAGGGTCCATCATCGACTCCTTGCTTGTCAGGTGAGGGCGGTGCGTCGCTTCAGGCGGCGAACGGTGCGCGGCGGTCGTACTCGGCAGCAGCCTCTTCCATCGTCACGAACCGGGCGCCGCCGGCCGCCAGCGCCACCAGCAGCTTCTCCAGCGCCAGCATGCGGTGGCCGCGCCCGATCACGAACGGATGGAAGGTGTAGGTGAGCACGCCCCAGTCGGCGACCGAGCGCTGCATCCAGGTGAAGTCGCCGATCCAGTTGTCGACCACCAGGTTGGCGTTCGAATTGCCGGGCAGCAGCGTCTGCGGCGTGCGGATGAACTCGAACACCGGGTAGTCGTCGAGCGACCATGAGATCGGCAGCTCGATCAGACGGGTCGGCCTGCCGAACACGGCAGGCTGCTCCAGCTCGATCACGTCGCCCTGGCGCACGCGGTAGGGCGTGTAGTCATCGCCCATCATCGAGCTGTCGTAGCGGAAGCCGTGGGCAAGCAGCAGTTCGACCGAATGTGGCGAGAGGTCCCACGACGGCGATCGGTAGCCCTGCGCATAACGACCGGTCAGCCGCTTGATCGCCTCGTTCGCACGCTCGAGGCCGGCCGCTTCCTGGTCGCGGGTGAGCTGCGCCGGGGGCACGTGCGTCCAGCCATGGTGCGCGATCTCGTGGCCGGCGTCGAACACCGCGCGGCACTGGGCGGGGTAGGTCTCGAGCGTGTGGCCCGGGATGCACCAGGTGCTGCGCACCTTGTGCTGGCGGAGCAGTTCGAGGATGCGCGGCGCCGCCACCGGGCCGAACTCGCCGCGCGAGATCGGCGAGGGCGAGGTCATGCCGCGCGAGATGAACCCCGACATCGCGTCGAAGTCGAAGGTGATGCAGACGAGGAGGTCGGCCATGCGTTCCGGGGCGACACGCAGTCGCGCGCTGGTGGGGACGATCAATACTTACCACAAAGAAGGCCGCGTGCCGTACCCGGCAGCGGCGCCGGCACGGTCAGAGGACGGTGCCGGCACAGGTCACTCCACGCGGGCGCCGGTCATCGCGATCAGCTTGCCGTACTGGGTGAAGTCCGCCTTGAGCCGGGCGCCGAACTCCTCCGGGGTACCACCCCAGGGGTCCAGTGCCTGCGCGGACAGCGTGGAGGCCACGTCGGGCTGCTTCAGCGCACGGTTGACCTCGGCATTCAGCCGGTCGATCACCGCGCGCGGCGTCGCGGCAGGCGCGAGCAGGCCGATCCACGGGCTCAGCTCGTAGCCGGGCACACCTGCCTCGGCGATCGTAGGCACGTCCGGCAACGTCGGCGAACGCCGCCCGGAGGCAACGCCGAGCGGACGGAGCCGACCGGTCTTGATGTGTGCGATCACCGAGGCGATGGTGGCGAGCGAGGCCTGCGCCTCGCCACCGAGCAGCCCTACCACCTGCGGGCCACCGCCCTTGTACGGCACGTGCACCAGCTTCGTGCTGGTCATCGATCCGAACAGCGCCATCGAGAGGTGCGGAATGCTGCCGTTGCCGGCAGTGGAATACATCAACTGGTCCGGGCGCGCGCGCGCGAGCGCGACGAACTCCTTCACCGACCGGACCGGCAGCAACGGGTGCACCACGAGTACCGCCGTCTGGGCAGTGAGCAGCGCGACCGGCGCGAAGTCGCGCAGCGTGTCGTACGGGAGCTTCTGGTAGAGGTGCGCGTTGGCGACATGCGTGACCGACTGCACCAGCAGCGTGTAGCCGTCGGCTGGCGACTTGGCGACCTGGTCGGTACCGATCGTGCCGCCGGCGCCGCCGCGGTTGTCGATCACCACCGGCTGGCCGACCTGTTCGGCCACGCGCAGCATCACCGTGCGCCCGGCGATGTCGTTGGCACCGCCGGGCGGCCACGGGACAACCACCCGCAGCGGCTTGGACGGGAAGGCCTGGGCAATCGCGGCCGGCTGCCCGGCGAGGACGCAGGCCAGCAGCGATCCGAGCGTGCCCAATGTCGCGGGGACCGCGGGGATGACTGACTTCATGAGCTTCCTCCGGTGGATGGATGGGCGGAACATGCCGCGCCGGCCGAGGGCTGTATCAGTGGCGCAGGCCGAGCCGCCGCGCCGTGGCGAGCGCGATCCCGTGCTCGGCTCCCAGTGCGGCGCGGAAGGCGTCGGCGTCGAGCCAGGCGACGGTGGAACCCATCGCCTCGATCTCCGCCACGAACGCCGCGTCGCCGGTCAGATCGCGCACCGTGGCGACCCAGGTATCGATGACCGACGCGGGCAGGCCGCGCGGACCGACGATGCCGGTCCAGCCGAGCAGGTCGAAGCCGGCGAGCCCGCATTCGGCTGCGGTCGGCACATCGGGCCAGGCCGCGGCGCGGGTGTCGCCGCTGACCGCCAGCGCGCGCAAGCGCCCGGCGCGCAGCAGGCCGCCCATCTCGCCGACATACTGGGCGGCGAAATCGGTGCGCCCGTCGATCACCGCTTCCAGGATCGCAGCGCCGCCGTGGAACGTGACCCGGCCGAGGTCGGCCAGCGCGATGCCGGCGGACTCGAGCAGCCGTGCCAGCGCGAGGATCGAGGCACCGCCGGTGCCGGAGGTGCCGATGCGATGCGCCCGCGGCGCCGCGCGCACCCGCTCCAGCAGTTCGCCGAGCGATGCAGCATCCGAATCTCCGCGGACCACGAACGCGAGCGCACTGGCGCTCACGCGCACCACCGGCACCGGATCATTCCACCGGTAGGGCAGCGCCGCGTCGATCGCCGGGTTCTGCGTGGCCTGGCCGGTCGCGCACATCATCATCGTGCGGCCGTCGGGTTCGGCCGCCAGCAGTTGCAGCGTGCCGATGGTGCCACCCTGCCCGGCCACGTTCAGCACCTCGACCGGACGCCCCCAGCGCTGCTGCAGGTGGCGCGCCAGCACACGCGCGGTGAAATCGGTCACCCCGTCCACCGGAAACGGCACGATCAGCGAAACAGTACCGGAGCCAGGGCCAGACCCCATTCCATGAAAAAGCGTGTCTGACCCCAATTTAGGAATCCGTGTCAGACACGGTTTTCGCCAACGAGGGTTTCACCGCATCGCGCCGGACCCGGTCGCATCAGGCTGGCCGAGTCTCGCCGTGGCGCAGCGCCGCTTCGTACATGGGATAGGCGCTGGTCACGCTGCCGGTGGACACCGGCGGCACGGCACGCACCGACTTCGGCGTGAGCTGGGACAGCGAGGTCACGCCCATCAGGCCCATCGCGGTACGCACCTCGAGCTCGAGCAGCTCGAGCATGCGGATGACGCCCGGCTCGCCGGCGGCCGCCAGCGCCCAGCCGTGCAGCTTGCCGATGCCGACCGCCCTGGCACCGAGCGCGACCGCCTTCACGATGTCGGTGCCGCGCAGGATGCCACCGTCCATCAACACCTCAGCCCGGCCGTCGACCGCCTCGGCCACCTCGGGCAGCACCTCGATGCTCGCCTGCGCATGGTCGAGCTGGCGGCCGCCGTGATTGGAGACGTACACGACGTCGACGCCGTGCTCGACCGCGAGCTTCGCGTCCTCGCCGGTGGCGATGCCCTTCAGGATCAGCGGTACGCCCATGCGCTCCTTCATCCAGAGCACGTAGTCCCAGGTGAGGCTCGCCTGATGCGACGCGTCGCCGCCGCCTTCGCGCACCAGCTGGCGGTTGATCAGATCACGCTCGCGACGGCTGTAGTAGGCGCGATCGACCGTCACGCACAGCGCGTCGTAGCCAAGCGACTTGGCACGGTCGAGGATGTCGCCGACCCACACCTTGTCGCCACGCACGTAGAGCTGGAAGATCAGTGGCTTGCCGGCTTCCTTGGCGATGATATCCAGGCCCGGCCGCGCGGCGGTGCTGACGAAGCACGGCACGTTCTTCTTCACCGCGGCCACGGCCACGGCCGCGGCGCCGCGCGTATCGGCGTACTGCAGGTAGTTGCCGATGGGTGCGATGAACATCGGCGACGGCATCGGCTTGCCCAGCAGCGAGGTGGTGGTGTCGATGTTGCGCACGTCGACCAGCACCCGCTGGCGCAGCGCGAGGCTGTCGAGCGCCATCCGGTTGCGCCGCAGGGTCGCCTCGGAGTCGGAGCCCCCGGAGAGCATGTCCCAGGTGCCCTGGGACAGGTTGCGGCGCGCGGCGGCAACGATCTCCTGGAGCGTCGAGAAGGTCGAGGCCAGCGCCTGTTGTGCGGCCAGACGGGTAGCGTCGGCGACCTGCGCCGGGTCCTGCGCCTGCTTGGGATCGATCGGCTTGACTGCGGCCATGCAAGATGCTCCGTTGTGCTGGGTTACTCGGGCTGGATGTTCGCGTCGCGCGCCGCCTTCTGCCAGCGCGCGATCTCGGTCCTGTTGAAGGCGTCGTACTCCTCCGGGGTGCTGCCCACCGGATCGGCGCCCTGCTCGGCAAAGACCTTCCGGACATCCGGGGACGCCAGCGCCGCCCGGATGGCTGCATGCACGCGATCGACGATCGGCCGGGGCGTGCCTGCAGGCGCGAGGATACCGAACCCGCTCGACACCACGAAGCCCGGGAGTCCGGACTCTTCCATGGTAGGCACGTCGGGCGCAGCGCCGGAACGTTTCACGCCCGTCTGCGCGATCAGACGCACCTTGCCCGCGCGCACGAACTGCACCACCGCGGGCAGGCTGGCGAACTGGAACTCGACCTGGCCGGCGATCAGGTCGACCAGCGCCGGGCCGGCGCCCTTGTAGGGCACATGCACGAAGCGCACCTTGGCCGCAGCGCTCAGCAGTTCGCCTGAAAGGTGGCCCACCGTGCCACGCCCCGCCGTCGAGTAAGTCACCTGATCGGGCCGCTTGCGTCCGAGTGCGATCAACTCCTTCACGTTGCGCACCGGCAGCGACGGATGGACGATCAGCGCGGTAGGCACGTCGGCGACCAGCGAGATCGGCTGGAAGTCCTTGACCGCATCGAACGGCAGCTTCCTGACCATGGCCGGGTTGATCACATGGCCCGCCGAGACCATCAGCAGCGTGTAGCCGTCGGGCACCGCGCGCGCGACGATCTCGGTGCCGATGACGCCGCCCGCCCCGCCACGGTTCTCGATCAACACCTGCTGCCCGAGGGATTCGGTCATGCGCGGCGCGATCACGCGCGCGATGATGTCGGTGTTGCCGCCGGGGGCGAACGGCACGACCATCCGCACCGGCCGGGCCGGCCAGGCCTGCGCAAGACCGATGGCCGGCACGGCCGCGAGCACGGCGGCGGACAGCAGAAGGGTGATCGCGGCCGACGGACAGGCGGTACGGACGGCGCGATCGATGCGCGCCGGCATGGCGTGTTCACTCATGATTCGACTCCTCCAGCGGATCGTGCTGGAGCCCGGGGCGCTCCCGGGCCCGTCGCGCCTCGCTCCGCGAATGGGCGGGCGCATTGATGTGCATGGATAGTAGCATCGGGGCCCTGTCGAACGGCGCAGCGGCGCATGGACAACAACGGAGGAATCATGAAGCTCAGGATTGCGGTGCTCGAAGGCGACGACATCGGGCTGGAGGTCGTGCCGGAGGCGGTCAAGGTGATGAAGGCAGCCGCCGCGCGTACCGGACTGGACGTGGAATGGCTGCCGCTGCCGATCGGCCGCGCCGGCCATGCGACGCACGGACACTCGATGCCGCAGGTGACCGTCGATACGCTGAAGACGGTCGACGGCTGGCTGCAGGGTCCGATCGGCCACAACGCCTACCCGCGCGGGGACGCGACGTGGATCAACCCGCCGTTGCGCAAGCTCTTCGAGCTGTTCGCAAACGTGAAGCCGGTGAAGTCCTACCCGAACATAGCCTCGGTCCACAAGGATGTGGACATCGTGTTCCTGCGCGAGGTCACCGAGGGCATGCAGTCAGGCAGCGTGACCTTCGCCGGCACCGGCGAGTTCCGGCCCAACGACGACATCACCATCGGCCATCGAGTCATCACGCGCAAGGGCTCCAACCGGGTCGCACGCGCAGCCTTCGATATCGCCCGTACCCGCCGGCGCAAGCGGGTCACGGCGGTGCACAAGGAGCCGATCTTCCGGCTCGCCTGCGGCATGTTCGCCGAGGAATGCCGCAAGGTCGCCCAGGAGTATCCCGACGTCACGTTCGACGAAGTGCTCGTCGACGGCTTCGCGATGAAGCTGGTGATGAAGCCCCAGCCCTACGACGTGGTGGTCACCACCAACCAGTTCGGCGACATCCTCACCGACGAGGGCGCGGGACTGGTCGGCGGCCTCGGACTGGCGCCCGGACTGTGCATCGGCGATCGCCAGGCGATGGCCCAGGCCACGCACGGCTCGGCGCCGGACATCGCAGGCCGCAACATCGCCAACCCGTACGCGATGATCATGTCCGGAAAGATGCTGTTCGAGTGGCTCGGCCACCGGCGCGGCATTCCGGAGGCGGTGGCCGCCGCAGCCGCGATGGACGCCGCGATGGATGCGGTGATCGCAGAGGCGCAGGCGCTGACCGGCGACCTGGGCGGCAGCGCGGGCACCCGTGAGATGGGTGATGCAGTGGCAGCGGCGGTGGCGGCTGCGGGGTGAAGGGGGCGGTCGCCGCGCATCCGTGCCGGCGGTACGCAGCGCCCCAAAAAAACGGCGGTCCGCGATTGCATCGGGACCGCCTGGCCCGGGGGGCTGTGGCACTGGCACTGCTGCCGCCAGTGGCGCGCCCTCCTGACAGAGGCTGCTGGCTTGTCTCGACTGTAGCGGCGCGCCGGGGGCGCGTCCCTGCAGAACATCACTGCGCCCGCGTGAAGCCGGTCACGCCCGCCCGGATGCGGCCGCCCCGCGCTCAGTGGCTCAGGCCGGCCCCGGACACCGCGGCATCGACCGCCGCGCGCAGCCGCTGCGCGACCTGCACGATCTCGTCGTCGCCGACGATGAACGGCGGGGCGAGCAGCACATGGTCGCCCCGCTCGCCGTCGATCGTGCCACCCATCGCGTAGACGCAAAGGCCCTGGCGCATCGCCTCGGCCTTGACCCGCGCATGCATGCGCAGCGCCGGGTCGAACGGCGAATCGTCGGCGCGGTCGGCCACCAGTTCGATCGAACGGAACAGGCCGCGGCCACGCACGTCGCCCACGTACGCGTGTTCGCGGAAGGCGTCGAGCAGCGCCGCCTGCAGGCGCTCGCCCTGTTCGAGCACACGCGGCAGCAGCCGGTCGCGCTGGACGATGCGCTGCACGGCGAGCGCCGCAGCGCACGCGGCCGGGTGGCCGATGTAGGTGTGCCCGTGCGAGAACGATCCACTACCCTCGAGCACCGGTCGGTAGACGCGATCGCTGGCGAGCATCGCGCCGATCGGCTGGTAGCCGGCGGCAAGGCCCTTGGCCACGACCAGCAGGTCGGGCGCGACGCCCTCCTGCTCGCAGGCATGCAGAGTCCCGGTGCGGCCCATACCGCACATCACTTCGTCGAGGATCAGCAGGACGCCGTGGCGGTCGCAGACCGCGCGCACCTGCTCGAAGTAGCCCGGAACCGGGGGCACCGTGCCCGCCGTGGCACCGCCGACCGTCTCGGCGATGAATCCGGCCACCGTCCCCGCCCCCAGCCGCAGGATGGCCTGCTCGAGTTCATCGGCCAGGCGGCGCGCGTAGGCCGCGTCCGATTCGCCGCGGTCGCGGTAGCGGTACGGGAAGCAGGGCGACACGTGGGTGACCGGCGCCAGCATCGGCTCGAACAACCGGCGCGCGGATTCGCGGTGGCCGACGGCCAGCGCACCCAGCGTGTTGCCGTGGTAGCTCTGGCGGCGCGCGATGAAGTGCCGGCGCTGCGGCTGGCCGACCTCCACGAAATGCTGGCGTGCAAGCTTGAGCGCCGCCTCGACCGCCTCGGAACCGCCGGAGACGAAGTACACATGCTCGAGCCCTGTCGGCGCATGCTCGACCAGGTGCTCGGCCAGCGCCTCGGCCGGCTCGCTGCTGAAGAAACTGGTGTGTGCATACGCGAGCTGGCCGACCTGTGCCCGGATCGCATCGACCACCTCGGGATGTCCGTGCCCGAGGCAGGACACGGCGGCACCGCCCGAGGCATCGAGATAGCGCCGACCCTCGCGATCGACGATCCAGCAACCCTCGCCGCCGACCGCCACCGGCAGGGTGGCACGACCGTTGCGCGGGATGATCCGGGTCATCGCGCTGCCCTCAGCCGTCGAGGCCGAGCAGCGCCATCGCATTGCCGCTTCGGATCAGCACCTTGTCCGCCTCGGCGATGCCGGGATGGTCGCGCAGCAGTTCGACATCCTTCATCTTCATCCGGCCGCCGGGGTCGTCGTGCGGATAGTCGGTCGCGAACAGGAACTGCGAGGCGCCGAGGAAGGACACCGCAGCCGCGAACTCCGGCTCCTCGGTCTCGATGGTGAAGAACAGGTTGGTCCGGAAGTAGTGGCTGGCCGGCTTGCGGTTCTTTACCTCGTAGACGTCGGCGGCTGTCAGCCGCTTGCCGGCGGACGAACGTTCGGTGCCGGGTACGATCCTCCGGTGGAAGCGCGCCGAAGCATCCTCGTCGTCGTAGTTGACCGGCGGCTTGACCAGCGCGGCGTCCAGCTTCTCGACCAGCGGCCGGATGAACGCGGTACCCGCCTCGGTGTAGACGAAGCGCAGGTCGGGGAAGTCGTCGAGCAGGCCGCTGGTGACCAGCGACACCAGGCTCAGGTGGCCCTCGGTCGGTGCAAACAGCTCGAGACCGTCGGACTGGAAGAACATCAGGTTGCTCAGCCGATGCCCGTGCTGGATCGAATGCATCATCAAGGGCATGCGCAACCGGGCCGCGCACTCGAAGAACGGCCAGAGCTCGCGGCGGCTGCCCAGCGTCTCCGAGAACGGATGACTGTGCACCGGGTAGACCTTGTCGATTGCGATCGCGCGGAAACCGTTCGCATGCGCCCATTCGATCTCGGCGATCGCGCCATCGACATCCTGCAGCGCGACCAGCGCCGCCCCGATGATGCGTTCGGGCTCCGCCTGCATCGCATCGAGGATCGCGAGGTTGTAGGAGTGCGCCATCGCGGTGGCCAGCGGCGGATCGACCAGGTAGGAGAACATCATGGCCGAGAACTGCGGCAGCACCAGTTCCCGGTCGATGCCCTGGTCGGCGAAGAACGCCGCGCGCTCCGGCCCGGGATACATCCCGGGGTAGCGGCATCCCGAGCCCGGGGACGGCAGCGGCGTGGCGCCGGGTACCGGGGCCGGCGCGCCCGGGAACACGGTGCCGTTGATGAAGCCCTGCGCATCGACCGTGAACTTCGGGGCCAGCGCGGCGAGCGGGCCGTCGATGCGGTCGTAGCTGTCGCGCGGCAGGATGTGCGTGTCGCAGTCGATGATCATGGTCGGAACCTCAGTAGCTGGTCGGCCAGTTGGCGAGGCGGTGCTGCCCGACGCCGCCGGTCAGCTTCGAGCGGTGGATGTCGAGCATCGCCGCAAGCCAGCCGCGCGTGTCGCGCGGGTCGAGTACGGCATGCGCCTCGTACAGCGAGGCGAGGCCCCAGGCGGTGGTGTCGCGCACCAGCGCGTCGCTCTTGGACTTCGTGTCCTCCGAGCTCTCGCCCTCGCGGGCGAGCACGCTCGCACCGACCTTCGGGTCCATGAAGCCGAGGTCGGCGGTCGGCCAGGCGGCAACTTCGTCGGAATTGCGGCCGCCGCCCATGTTCAGGTAGGCCTGGCCGTAGCTCTTGCGCACGATCACCGACAGCTTCGGCACCGTGACCAGCGCCAGCGCGTTCATCCAGTTGATGATCCGGCCAGCCGCGCCACGCTTCTCGCCTTCGAGCCCGATCAGGAAGCCGGGCTGGTCGACCATCAGCACGATCGGCACGTTGAACGAATCGCACATCACCAGGAAGCTGGTCGCCTTCGCGCAGGCGTCCACGTCGATCGCGCCACCCTTGAACATCGGGTTGTTGGCGATGATCCCCACCGTGCGGCCCTCGATGCGCGCCAGCGCGGTGACGATCGAACGGCCGAAGCGGGGCTTGAGCTCGAACAGGCTGTCGACGTCGACGATCACCTCGGCCAGCTTGCGCGCGTCGTAGACCTTCGTACGCAGTTCGGGCAGCAGTTCGAGCAGCCGGCTCTGGTCGTGCGCGGCGACCCTGGACGCATCGAGTACCGGAGGCGCCTGGTTGCAGTTAGAGGGCAGGTACGACAGGAATCGCTTGACCGTGTCGATGGCCTCGGCGTCAGTGTCCACTGCGACGTCGACCAGCCCGGACACGCCGGTGAGCAGCTTCCAGCCGCCGAGCTCCTCCGGGTCGACCTCCTGGCTGATCGCCGAGGAGGTGACGCGGTGGCTCGCCACCGCCATCAGCGCGCCCTTGCGCATCACCACGAAGTCGGACATGCAGCCATACCAGGTCGACGAGCCGAAACAGGCACCGAGCTGGGCCGAGACCCACGGCGACGTACGGATGCGCTGGTACTCGGTCGGGTCCTGGCCGAGGATGGCGCGCCCGGCCGAGCCCATGCGGTCGGGGATGCGCGCCCCCGCGGACTCGCCGAGGAACACCATGGGCAGGCCCTTGGCGTTGGCGATGTCCTTCACGTGCTTGATCTTCTTGCCGTTGACCTGGCTGCTCGATGCGCCCAGCACGGTGAAGTCGTTGGACACGACACCCACCTCGCGACCGTCGATGCGCCCGAAGCCCGCGACCTTGCCGTCGGCCGGCGTGCGCTCGCGGTCTTCGGGCCGGAACGAGGTCGCGAACAGGCCGGACTCGACGAAGCTGTCCTCGTCGAGCAGCACGTCGAGCCGGGCGCGCGCATCGAGCACGCCCTGCGCCGCCCGCTTCGCGAGCTTGTCCGGGCCGCCCATCGCCAGCGCCTTCGCGCGGCGGGCAGCCAGTTCGCCAAGCATCTTCTCGTGGGCCATGCTCACGGACCCTCGTCGGAGACCTGCGGAAGCTTGCGCAGCTTGTAGACCTGCGCGGGCACTTCCTGCAGCGCCTTCTCGTCCATCTCGATGCCCAGGCCCGGAGCGGTCGAGAGCTCGATGTAGCCGTTCTTCGGCTGCGGCGGGTTCAGGCAGATCCGGTTGCCGAACTCCACGAACGGCAGGAAGTACTCGGTGATGATGAAGTTGGGCATCGTCGCCGAGGCGTGCAGCGTCGAGGCAGTGGCCACCGTGGTCGAGTTGTAGTTGTGCGGGGACATCGCGACCAGGAACGACTCGGCCATCGCAGCGATCTCCTTGAGCTCGAGGATGCCGCCGACACAGGCCACGTCCGGATTGAGGATGTCGGCCGCGCGCTTCTCGAGCAGCGGGCGGAAGCCGGCCTTGGTGTAGGTCGCCTCGCCGATGCACACCGGGATGCCGATGTTGCGGCGGATCTCGGCGAGTTCATCCGCGTACTCGGCCTGGCAGGACTCCTCCATCCAGTACAGGTTGAACTCGGCCAGCCGCTTGTCGAGGCGGATCGCGTGCATCGGCGCGAGGCGGCGGTGCTGGTCGATCAGCAGGTCTACGCCCGGTCCGACCGCGTCGCGGATCGCCTTCGTGACCGCCACTGCGCGGTCCTCGTGCTCGCGCGGGATCCAGTTGCGCCAGGGCTTGGGCAGCGGGTCGAACTTGAGCGCCGTCCAGCCGGCGGCGACGATCTTCTCGGCCGCGCGGGCGTAGTCGGACGGCTGGTCCATGCCGTAGCTCCAGCCGTTGGCGTAGACGCGGATCTTGTCGCGCACCCGGCCGCCAAGCAGGTTGTAGACCGGCTGGTTGCAGGCCTTGCCGACGATGTCCCACAGTGCCTGCTCGATGCCGCTGATCGCGCAGAACAGTTCCACCGAGCCGCGGCGGGCCGCGTAGTCGTCGAACGCGAACTTGGTGAAGTGCTTGATGTCGAACGGATTGCGCCCGACCAGGTAGGGCGACAGGGAGTCGAGCTGGGCGCACACCGCCTTGTCGCGGTCGTACTGCGAGTAGGCCTCGCCCCAGCCGTGGATGCCTTCGTCGGTCTCGACCTTCACGAAGATGAGGTTCTTGCGCCAGCCCGGATGGACAGCGTAGTGCTTGATGCTGGTGACCTTCATTCGATGCTCCCCCCTGCTTGTCGGGCCGCCCGGCGGCCATTCCAGTCATGGTCCGGCGCAGCCGTCCAGGATGCTTTTATGCCGCGCATCCGGAAGGGCTTCCGGTACCGATCGTAGTCCGCGCGGATGTGCGCGGCGAATTCCTGTGGCGCGCCGACGCTCCCGGAGATGATGCCAGATGCCGGCCCGGCAGGCGATCGAAGCCCGGGCGCGCGATAATCGCACCTCCACAGCGTCTTCCGATCGGGACCCCAGCATGCCGATGACCGCGGTAGAGAAAATCCTGGCCTTGCGCAGCGGCCGCGCCGAGCTGCGAGCCGGCGAAGTGGTCGAGCCGCAGCCGGACTTCGTGATGATCCACGACGGCGTCGTGCTGTCGGCCAAGCGCGAACTCGACCAGCTCGGCATCGACCGGCTGGCGCAGCCGGAGCGGGTGATGATCGTCACCGACCACGAGGTGATCTATCCGAACGCCCGTTCGGCCGAGCGTGGGGCAGCCAACCGCCGCGCCGCCAGGCAGTGGGGCGTCGGCCGGTTCTACGACGTCGGCCAGGGCGGCCACGGCCACATCTTCCCGATGGAGTCCGGGCTGCTGCTGCCGGGGATGTTCTATTTCGACAACGACCGCCACTCGACCAACGCGGGCGCGATCGGCGCGCTGGGCTTCCGGATGGGCTCGGAGATCAGTCGGGTACTGGCCACCGGCACCAACTGGGTGATGGTGCCAAAGACGATCCAGCTCACGCTCACCGGCCGCGCCCGCCCCGGCGTGTTCGGCCGCGACATCGGCTTCGTGATCGCGAGGAACCTGCGCGAGGGCGGCAGCTGGGGACTGAACCCGGACTATCGCGTGCTGGAGTTCGCCGGCGACCTCGACGCCTTCGACCTTGCCCAGCGCACAGCGCTGTGCAGTTCGCCGACCGAGGTGCGGGCCTATGGCACATTCTTCCCGCCTTCGGCGGCAATCCTCGCGCACGCGAAGGCGGTGGCACAGCAGCCGTTCACACCGGTCTACCCGGACGAGCAGGCGCACTACGAAGCGAAGGTGTCACTCGACATCTCTTCGATCGAACCGCAGGTCGCGCTGCCCGGCGGCGTGCACCGCGCGGTCGACGTGTCCGAGGTGGTCGGGACCGCGGTCGACCATGCGTTCATCGGTTCCTGCGGCTCGGGACACTATGAAGACCTCCAGCTCGCGGCGCGCGCACTGGCCGGCCGGCGCATCGCACCAGGCGTACGCCTGCTGGTCGCCCCGGGCAGTGAGCGTTCCTCGCGCCGGATGCTCGAGGACGGCCTGATGAAGGTGTTCATCGAGGCTGGTGCGGTGATGCTGCCGGCCGGCTGCGGCGTGTGCAACGACGGCGTGATCGGGCCGGTCGATGGTGGCGAGGTGTCGATCTCCACCTTCGCTGGCAATAACAACGGCCGGCTCGGCCCGAAGGACGCGAAGCTGTTCCTCGGCAACCCGGCCACGGTCGCCGCATCGGCAGTCGCCGGACGGATCGTCGATCCGCGTACGGTGATCGACTTCGCCCACTGACCGGATCGAACCACGGAGCAACCCGACGATGAATGCGAACACGAAGCCCGATCCGGTGAAGGCCTACGACTGGCGCCTGCGCGGCCGTGCGTGGGTGCTCGGCCACGAGATCCCGCACCAGGGCGGCGTGGTGCCCGGCTGGATCGTCACCGGGCGCCACATGGATCCGGCGGAGATCATCCCCCACCTGTTCGAGGAGACCGATCCCGGCTTCCACACCCGCTGCCGGCCCGGGGACATCATCGTCGCCGGCCGCAGCTTCGGCATGGGCCCGAAGATGAACGGCTACCTCGCGATGCAGGCGCTCGGGCTGGGGCTGGTCTGCGAGTCGATGCCCTTCCTGGGCTACCGTGGTGCGATCGGCGCCGGGCTGCGCGTGCTCACCGACTGCCAGGGCGCGACCGACGAATGCGAGACCGGCGACGAGCTGGAAGTCGATTTCGACAGCGGCATGTTCATCAACCACACGCGTGGCACACGGCGCGAGTACCCGCCGCTGGCAGACAGCCTGAAGGAGATCATCGCGCTGGGCGGCAACACCGGATGGCTGCGCCAGTGGTGGGCCGGCCAGCAGGACGAAGGCAGCCGCGACGGCGACTGACCCCGTCCGGGCAACCGTAACCGACAGCCAGCCGCGTCAGCCCGCCTGCGTCCGTCCGCGCCGGGCGAAGGCCAGCGCAAGCAGCATCTGGTCGGGGTTGCCGGACAGGTCGAGTGGCACCGAGTTCCTCAGATCGATGCTGCCCGCCCCGAAATCCTGCTGGCGGAACTGCACCGTCGGCGCCCCGCTGCCACGGTTGACCCGGATCTGCGTGAGCGCAAGCGTCAGGCCTGCGCCCTGCGACGTGTCGCGTTCCCACAGCCGCAGCTGGAAACTGGACGAGGGCGTTAACACCTCAGGCAGATCGAACAGCACGGTGGCCTGGAAGCTGGCGGTGGGCTTGAGCACATCGGGCAGCGCAGGGCCGTTGTTCGTGAGCCGTCGCACGGTGAGGTCGCGCGTGGGGTTGCCGAGGGCATCGCTCGGGCGGCCCGAAGGAGCACCCGCGCGGACGCGGGAACGGACGACTGAACCTGTGCCTGCCGTATCGGGCAGGCGCGTTCGCAGGATTTCTACCCTTCGACGAAACGCCCGTGCAGCGCGCCGGCCGGATTCCCGACACGGGCGGGGTCTGGGACGGCGTACAGCCCGGGTCTAATCGGCCCGGATGCCCCGCGACCGGATCACCGTCGCCCAGCGCTGGAACTCGGTCTTCAGATAGGCGGAGAACTGCGCGGGCGTGTCGCCGATCGGGTCGAAGCCGCCGGCGGAGAGCCGGTCGCGGATGGCAGGCTCGGTCACCACGCGCACGACGTCGGCGTTGTAGCGCACCACCAGGTCCTGCGACGTACCCGCCGGGGCCACCAGTCCGTTCCAGTTCGCCGCCTCGTAACCGGGCAGCGCCGACTCGGCCACCGTCGGCACCTCGGGCAACAGCGGCGAGCGGCGGCGGCTGGCGATGGCCAGCGCCCGCATGCGGCCAGTACGGATGTGCTGCAGCACCGACGGCATGTTGCCCATCAGCAGCGAGATCTGGCCCGCCAGCACGTCCTGCACCGCGAGCGGGCCGCCCTTGTACGGCACGTGCACCAGGTCGAGCCTGGCCATGGCATTGAACAGCTCGAACGCGAGGTGCGACGCGCCGCCGACACCGCTCGAGCCGTAGTGCATCTGGCCGGGTCGGCTGCGCACCAGCGCGATCAGCTCCCGGGGGGTCTTCACCGGCAGGGACGGATGCACGACCAGCACGTTGGCGGTCGCGGCCATGTTCACGATCGGCGCGAAGTCGCGGTCCCAGCGATAGTTGAGCTTTTCATGCAGCGTTGCGTTGATCACGTGCGCCGGCGTGACCGCGAGCAGCGTCGCGCCGTCGGCCGGCGCGCGCGCGACGAACTCGGTGCCGATGATCTGGCCACCGCCGGCGCGGTTCTCGACGATCACCGAAGTGCCCCAGATCTCGGTCAACCGCGATGCGACGATCCGGGTCACCACGTCGGTCCCACCCCCCGGCGCGAGGGCGACCACGATGCGGATCTGCTTCGCGGGCAGAGGTACCGGGCCCTGCGCTGCGGCGACGCCGGGGAGCCATGGCAGCATCAGCGCGAGCACGAGGGCAACGACGGTCGCACCGCACAGGCGGCGACGCGGCGGGTTCGATGGACTGGCGGTCATCTTGCACCCCGTTCAGGGACGATCAGGTCGCCAATGATGCTCCCGGCGCATGAATCCTGCGCACCCCGGCCACGCGCAGTCGCCCTGGCGGATGCACGCTGTCGCCCGGCCGGCAGCCCCGCCGGCTCAGCCCGTTGCACGCGCCGATCGCCGCGCGGCGATCCAGGGCATCGGCACCATGGCAGCGACCAGCAGGACAAAGACCGCCGAGACTGCCGGATCGCGGCTGTCCAACACTTCGGCCAGGCTCAGCCCGCGCAGCACCACGCCCACCAGCAGGTCCGAGACCAGCACGCCGAGGGCCGCAGTCACGCCCGCGGCCAGCCAGCCGCCCGGCATGACCGGCTGGCGCTCCCGCCGTACCAGCCATCGCGCAGCAAACACGATCACCAGCGCCATCAGCGGCATCTCCAGCAGTTGCGCGAGGCGCTCGCCGGCGATCGGCTCGAGCAGCGGCACGCGCAGCACGCCCAGCAAGGAGCCGGCCCCGAACACCAGCGCGAAGTAGGTCGCGCCGATGCGCAGCCACGACGGCACCCGCCGCACGCGCCGTGCTGCCGGGCCCGCGGCACAGGCACCGACGATCGCACCGACCGCATCGGCCAGCAGGTCGAGCAGGTCCGGCTGCCGGCCGGGCAGCGCACGCTGCAGCCATTCGTCGAGCACGCCGGTCGCCACCGCCAGCACCACCGCCGCCATCCTGCCGCGCCCGCCCAGCGCGATGCACCAGCAGGTCGCCAGCATCCCGTAGGCCGTGGCATGCAGCAGCTTGTCGGAGAAGCGCGACATGACCTCCACCGCCTCGGGCACGCGGCCGCCGAGCAGGATGGCCAGCGTGAGCAGC
>CANHBC010000040.1 GCA_947458835.1 Betaproteobacteria bacterium
AGGCCCGGTCGCGGTAGAATCCTCGCGTGGTACTGCGCGACGGTACACGCCCCGGTAGCTCAGTGGATAGAGCAGCCCCCTCCTAAGGGGCAGGTCGGACGTTCGATTCGTCTTCGGGGCGCCAGTACGAACCCCTCCCAAGTGCACGAGAAACGCATCAGAGTGCAGCAATCCTCTGATCCGTAGAGGGAAGTAGATTTCCCCGGTGTCTTGCGAGTGCATGATGCATGCCGCCCACGCGCAGCAATCCATGTCTATACAGGACTACCGTCGACTGCCGACCCGTTCTACGGCGTGAGTGATCTCGCGCGATTACTGGACATCCTGGAGCGGCGAAGCCGTTGGGACCTCTCGGGGCGGCGGAAGCGCTTGATTCGCTTGGACAGGAGGATCGGCATGATTCCGTTGCGGCGGTGAGCCCGCTCGCCCTAGCATGCCTTGAAGTTCCTGCCAAACGGACCTATGCAAAAGTTGTGCTGGAGCCTCACTGTTTGCATCGTATGTTGCGGGTATGACGTACAACCAACCGACGATGAAACCTCCAATTGCGATTACAGCAAGCACGCCATAGATCGAAGTTACATTTTTACGGGCATTTCTGACCTCGGCCCTCGGTTCGAGGATCGCCTCATCGGTCGGTTCTGTCTTTAGTTGGTCCGCGATCCAGGCGTCATGCTCCGCGCGACGCTCTGGATCACTGAGCACCGCATAGGCCTCATTTATCACCTTCATGATTCGTTCGGCGTCCGGCGATCGATTCACATCGGGGTGATACTGCTGCGCAAGAGCCCGATAGGCGGCACGGATGACGCCTGGCGGCGCATTGCGCATTACCTTGAGGTTGTCGTAATGATTGCGTTGCGGCATAGCCACCACCTACATCAAACCACACGACACAGACTGTCCACGTGTCTGTCTCGGCGCATTTTGAGACGTTACTGCCGAAGCCACCGTTGCCCAGTTCCGCCCAGAGAATAACGGGCTGCCGCGCTCGCGCGCAGATACCCCGGCAGTCCGCTTAACGCACAAGTGCCCCCGACCCTGCCCTGCTGACTTGTACCTGTACCCGCGCGGTGCCGGCGCCAGGCACCAATCCGGGGTTCCTTGCCAATGGCGGACCTGGCCTCACGCTCACCTGGACCGCATGCACACTAGTCTTTGACGCCTCTTCGCGGCGCCAGCACAACCCTCTGCTGTGGCAACGATCGCCACCGGCTCAACCGGCAAGCGCCGCTACCGCAGGACCACGCCGGGACTCGCTTTCGTTGAAGGCGCATCGGCAGTACCTTCGGTGCGCTGGGCGAGGTAGTGCGCGATCGCGGCGATGTCGCTGTCGGCCGCCTTGTACATCACCGCGTTCATGCTGGTGTCGGTGCCGCTGCGCCGGTCGTCCCGATAGGCGCGCAGCGCTCCCGCCAGGTAGTCCTCACGCTGGTTGACCAGCCGCGGCACCTGGCGCTGCCCGCTGTAGTCGCCCATGTGGCAACTGTTGCAACCCATCGCTCCAGACAGCGTTTCGCCTCGGGCGTAGAGCGCCGGGTCGCGCGCAGGCGGGCTGCGGAACGGCCGGGCCGCCGCGTAGTAGGTGGCGATATCCACCAGGTCGCGGTCGGTGAGTCCCTTGAGTGTTCCGGTCATCGCCGGTACGTCGCGCAACCCCTCGCGCATCAGCACGAGTTGCAGCTTGAGGAACTCCGGCTGCTGGCTGGCCAGCGCCGGAGCGCCCGGAATCGGCGCCGCACCGTGCGCGCCGTGGCAGCCTGCGCAGGTGGCAGCGAGTGCCGCCCCCCTGGCAGGATCACCGGGGCGCCAGATCTGCTGGGCGGAGGCTGCGCTGGCCGCGAGGGTCGCGGCCAGCGCAACCGATGCGAACACGCGCCGCAGCCGCCGCGGGGCGTGTCCGACACGGGTTATCACCGCGAGTAGCTCACGCGGTAGATCGCGCCGTTCTGCTCGTCGGCGACCAGCAGCGACCCATCGGGCAGTTGCAGCACGTCGACCGGCCGGCCGTAGTAGGCGTTCTTGGCGGTATCCAGGAAGCCGGTCATGAACGGGGTCACCCGCGCATTACGACCATCCGGCGTCGTCGTCACGCGCACCACGTCATAGCCCGCGCGTTCGGTGCGGTTCCACGAACCACGGCGCGCGATCATGATCGAGTTCTGGTAATCGGCCGGGAACATCTTGCCGGTATAGAAGCGCATGCCCAGTGCAGCCGTGTGCGCGCCCAGTGTCGCCACCGGAAGAATGGTGTTCGCACAGGGATTGGGCACACGCACATCCGGGTCGGGCTGGCCATTGGCGTGGCAGTACGGGAAGCCGAAGTTC
Source organism: Betaproteobacteria bacterium (assembly GCA_947458835.1). GTDB lineage: Bacteria > Pseudomonadota > Gammaproteobacteria > Burkholderiales > CAIKXV01 > CAIKXV01. The sequence goes on from CANHBC010000040.1 coordinate 2,329, forward strand.
GCGCCGATCATGTTGGCAGGCAACCGGTTGAGCTCGTCCTCGAAGCCGTTTTCGCCGGCCCAGTCACGCCCGTTGTCGGTGAACCAGAGTTCGCCGGTCTTCGGGTGGAAGTCGAAGCCCACGGTGTTGCGTACCCCGCGAGCGACGATCTCCATGCCCGATCCGTCGAGGTTGTAGCGACGGATCTGGCCATGCACGCCGGGGTTGATCTCGCAGGCGTTGCAGGGCGCGCCCACCTGGAAGTAGATCTTCCCGTCGGGACCGAAGGCCAGGAACTTCCAGTTATGGTGCACCTCGGGCGGCAACTTGAACGCCTCGGTCATGTCCACTGGCGTCGGGATATTCTCGAGGTTGGCCTCGATGTTGTCGTAGCGGAACACGCGGTTGATCGCGGCGATGTAGAGCGAGCCGTTCTGCACCAGCACGCCGTTGGGCTGCACGAGCTTTTCGGCAACCACCTTGGACACGCGTTGGCCGTTCTGCTCGTAGACCGCATAGACGCGGCCGATCGTGCGGGTACCGACGAACACCGTGCCCCCCGGAGCGCGCGCCATCATGCGCCCACCAGGAATCCCGTGCGCCCAGACTTCCACCTTGAAGCCCTCAGGTACCCGGATACGATCGAGCGGGATCTGGTCAAGCGGTGTAGCGATGAGGTGGGGCGGGTTTGCCGTGAGGTTGGGATTGGTCATCCGCTCGGGGAAATACCCACCCATGGCGCGGCGCGCCTCGATCTCCTTGGGCGTCGGCGGTTTGGTCGGCGTCTGCGCCCCAGCCACTCCGGCGAGGATCCCGAACGCGCTGGCAAGCGCGACAGGCAGCATGCTGCGCGCGAGCGCAGCCATCCATTTTCCGCTCATCGATTGACTCCCCCTGGTCTGAGCGCACGTGCAGCCGGAGCATGCCCCCGGCGATGCCGCGCGTCCCGCCACCGCACTGTGGCGTGAAAAGAATACCGTAGATGCCGGGTGTACGAAAAGGCACTGAAACGAGGCCGCGCTGGCCCGGCAGGGCCGGCCGTGAATCGACCCGTCTGCGAAGACGCCCTTTTCTTGCTGCATACTGCGCACTGGCCATGGCACCCGATACGCGCCCTTCCGCGTCGTGTCCGGGCAACCTGCAGGGCGCCGCTACGCGCCCCGACCGTTCCAACGGAGACCTGCATGACACCTGCCACCAGGCGCCTGATCCTGCCTGCACTGCTGCTCGCCGCGACCTTCACCCTGTCCGCCCTTTCGATGTCTTCGGCGGCCGCCCAGCCCGACTGGGCCGAAAAGGGCGGCAAGGGCAAAGGCTCCCAGGATCGGGATCGTGACGGGCGCGACGAGCGTCCCCCGCCGCGCCAGGAGCGTGGCCATGCACCGCAGGCGCAGACGCGCAGCGGCGGGCCGTCAATCGACGTCTACTTCGACGACCGCCGGCGCGCCGTGGTGCGCGACTACTTCGTCGAGCAGGTGCGCAGCGGCAAGTGTCCGCCGGGCCTGGCGAAGAAGCACAACGGCTGCATGCCGCCGGGGCAGGCGAAGCCATGGACTCTGGGCCGGCCGCTGCCACGCGACGTCGTCTACTACGACCTGCCCCCGTCGCTGGTGGTCCGACTGGGCATCCCGCCCAGCGGCCACAAGTACGTGCGGGTCGCGGCCGACATCCTGCTCATCACGATCGGCACCTCGATGGTGATCGACGCGATACAGGACCTCGGGTCGCTCTAGCGGCCGCTCAGGCTGGCGCGCGCGTACGCCAGCCGCCGGTCTTCCTGGCGGCTGCGCGCTTGGCCGGGCGCGGTGCGGCAGCAGTGCCCTCGGGGCTGCGCACCAGCAGCACCGGGATCGGCGAGCTGCGCACGATGCTCTCGGCGTCGCTGCCCATCAGCAGGTGGCTCAGCCCGCGCCGGCCATGGGTGCCGAGCACGATCACGTCGGCCTTCCAGCCGGTGGCGTACTCGACCACCAGGTCGGCGATCGGGAAGCCGCGGTTGTCCACCAGCGCGCTGCGCGCCTGCACGCCACGCCGGGCAGCCTTGGCCACGGCCCGGGTCAGCAGCTCCTTGCCGGCATCCTGCATCAGCCCGAACAGGTCATCGGCATAGGCGGCCGCTTCCGGGTACATCGCGAGCGCGGTGGGCTCGATCACGTGAAGGATGCAGAGCTGCGCGCCGTCTCCCTTCGCGAGGCGGATCGCCTGCTCCAGACCGCGCGCCGAAGCGTCGCTGTCGTCGATGGCTGCGAGGATCTTCCTGTACATGTCTTCCTCCGTGCGTTGCAGGCGAGCGCCTGCTGCTTTCCAGTGTAGGCCCCACCGCGGCCATTTCCTTGATGGACATCAACCCCGCGTCGGGCACTGCCGCCCCGGCGCGAGCCGAGCGCGTCGCCGAGGGAGTTGCTAGCATGGGCCTCCCCACAGGAGGAAAGCCCCGATGACTCCACAGCCCGACCGCAGCCGCCGTTCGATCGTCGCCCACCTCGCGCTGCTCGGGGCCTCCGGCACCGTGCTCTCGACCCTGCCCGGGTGCGCCGCCCTGTCCCCCGCGCCCGACTACGATGCGCTGCTCGCAAGCCCACTGCGGCCGAACGACGATCGCAAGGCCGATGCCCGCCGCCTGCCTGCCGAGCTGCTGCGTCTGGCGAGGGTCCGAACCGGGATGAGCGTGCTCGACCTCTCGGCCGGGGGCGGCTTCACCACACAGGTGATGTCGGTCGCGGTCGGCGAGCGCGGCCGGGTCTGGGCACAGGCGCCAAAGCCTGGCCCGGCGTTGCTCGCGCGCGCCAAGGCGCCGCCAGCGAACATCGAGGTGCTCACCCGGCCGTTCGACGATCCGTTCCCGGTCGACGCGCCCCGGGTCGACCTGGTCACGCTGGTGCTCTCCTACCACGACATCGTGAACACGCCGACCGACCGCGTGAAGATGAACCGGGCGATGTTCGACGCACTGAAGCCCGGCGGGCGGCTGGTGGTGCTGGACCACTCGGGCCGCGCAGGCAGCGGTCTCGCCGAGACAAGGACGCTGCACCGGATCGAGGAAGCGGCGCTGCGTCGCGAAGTCGAGGCGGCGGGCTTCGTGTTCGAGGCCGACAGCGCCGCCTGGCGCAACCCGGCCGACCCGCGCGACATCCACTACAACCAGGCGAAGCCCTCGAGCGACAAGTTCGCGCTGCGCTTCGCGCGACCGCGCTGACCGGCCCCGGCCGTCGCCCACCTGCGCGATCGCGGCCGGGTGCCGGGCCTGCCCGACGGGTTCAGGCGACCAGCTGCTTCACCAGCGCATCGACCTCCTTCAGCGTCACCTCGCGCATCTCTTCGGGCGTGAGGTTGCTGATCGGGTGCGGCAGCTCGATGTACGGATGCCCGGCCATGCCCTTGGACCGGAACTGGAAGATGCAGGCGTTGCGGAAGGCCTGCGTGATGATCACGGTCGCGGGGATCCCGCGTTTCTCGAATTCCACGGTGTCGTGCACACTGCACAACGTGCAGGACCCTCACCCACCCACGGCAGCGACGGCCAGGTGGGCCTCCTGCGCGAGTTCGTCGATCAGCTGGTCGGTGGCCGGCTTCGAGTAGTGCTCCTTGCGCCGGATGATCACCTTCGCGACGCCATGGCGTTCGCGCAGCACCTGCGCGACCGTCTCCAGGATCAGGCTGCCCTGCTCCTTGGTGTTGTCGATCATCGCGACCACCTTACCGGCGAGGTCCATCGGGCGCGGCGCGAGGGCGACCGGCGGCCGGTTGCCACCGGCGGTCGGGTCGATGAAGGGCAGTTCGTTCATGTCGGTGTGACTCCCAGGTGTGTGTATGCGCCATGCACCGCGCGGCTGCCGCCGCTCCAGCCGTGGCAGATCGCGGTGCAGGGACCCCAGCCGCCGGCCACGATCAGTTGCAGGTCGACCGGGTCCTTCAGCGTCGGGATGAAGCAGGCATCGTCGTCCGGGTCGACCACGATCGGGAACTGCAGCGCGCGCTCGCGCCGCCAGTTGCCGCCGCGCCGGAGCTCGCCGACGGTGCGGCCGGCACGCTCGACCAGCCAGCGGTGCACGTCGGCCCGGCTCATCCCGGCCTGCGCGCAGATCGTCGCATGCTGCGGTCCCATGGCGACCACCATGTCGGAACGAGCATGCATGTTCCACGACCCCAGCGCAGTCATGCCGTCGGCGATGCCGGTGAGCAGGCGCTCGGGCTCCTGGCTCACGTCGTCGAAGTGCAGCCGCGGGCTCTCGACCATCGCGCAGGTGATCACGGCCTCGGTCGCCTCGTAGCCCTTGGACTCGGCCAGGCTCTCCCAGGGGCTGCGCGCGGTATTCTCGGTGATGCAGGCGGTGTAGCGCATCGGCGTGGCGAAGATGGTCGCCGAGGCGATGCCGGCCATGCCGCCGCCGAGGTTGAGCAGCATCAGCCGGATCGCCCGGCCGATCGTCGCGTTGGCGCGGAAGCCCGGCCCGAAGCAGCCGTTGCCGCCGTTCAGGCCGATCGCGGCGGCATGCGGTCCGTTGACGATCATCAGCGGTGCCACGCCGTGCATCGTGCCCTGCACGCCGTTGAGGTTGAACTCATCGCGCAGGATCAGCGGCAGCGCGCCGAGCACCACCGGCAGGTACTCCGGGCGGCAGCCGGCCATCAACGCATGGATGGCCGCGATGCGCACCGTCACCGGCTCCATCGCGGGCGGCACGCGGCCGATCGGCTCGTCGGGGTCGCGCCCGGCCGCGGCCAGGAACGGCGCGAGCCGGGCTTCGGTCGGGGTCACCACGGGCAGCCCGTCCGACCAGGGCTTGTCGAGGAAGAATTCGAATTCGTCGATCACTGCGGCATCCATCCGTTCAGTCGATGCGATAGGTGCCGTGGACCGCACGGCTGCCACCGCCCCAGCCATGGGCGACCGCGCTCACGGGTCCCCAGCCTCCGGCCACGAGCAGGTGGAGGTCGCGCGGATCCTTGAGCACAGGCACGAAGGCCGTGTCGTCGGACGGATCAACGCCGATCTTCCGGGCGCGCTCGTCGCGCCAGTTGCCGCCGCGGCGCATCTCGCCGACCCTCATGCCCGCGTGGGCCACCAGCCATTCGTGCACCTTCGCCCGTGACCAGCCGGCGCGGTCGCAGATCGTCGCCTGCTCCGGTCCCATCACCACCACCATGTCCGAGCGCACGTGCATGTTCCAGCTGCTCATCGCCGCCATCGTGTCGGCGATGCCGGTCAGCAGCCGCTCGGGCTCCTGACTCACGTCGTCATAGCACAGGCGCGGGCTCTCGACCATCGCGCAGGTGATCACGTCCTCGTCGGGCCGGTAGCCGCGCGACACCGCGAGCGTCTGCCACGGGCTGCGCTCGACGTTCTCGGTCCAGCAGGCGGTGTACCGCTGCGGCGTGGACAGCACGGTGGCCGAGGCCAACCCCGGGATGCCGCCACCGAGGTTGAGCAGCATCAGACGTATTGCACGGCCGATGGTGGCGTTTGCGCGAAAGCCCGGCCCGAGGCAGCCGTTGCCACCATGCAGGCCGATCTTCGCAGCGTACGGCCCGTTGACGATCATCAGCGGGGCGACCCCATGCATCGTGCCCTGCACGCCGTTCATGTTGAACGGTTCCTGGAGGATCAGCGCGAGCCCGCCCAGTACCACCGGCAGGTACTCGGGGCGACAGCCGGCCATCACGGCATGCAGCGCGACGTCGCGCACCGTGGCCACGTTCATCGCCGGGGGCACCGGTCCGATGGCCTCGGACGGATCGCGCCCGGTGCCAGTCAGCATCCAGTCGAGCCGCTCCTGCGTCGGGGTCACGACCGGCAGCCCGTCGCTCCACGGCTTGTCGAAGAAGAACTCGAACGGGTCGAGGTCCTGCCCGCCGCTCATTGTGCGGTGAGCTTCGCCGCCTTCACCACCTTGGTGTAGCGGGCGATCTCGCCCTCGATGAAGCGCCGGAAGTCGGCCGGACTGTTGGACATCGGGTCGGCGCCCAGCTTCACCAGCGCCGCGGCGTTCTTCGGGTCGGCCACCGCGCGCGCGGTCTCCTTCGCCAGGCGGTCGACGATCTCGCGCGGCGTGCCGGCCGGCGCGAGCAAGCCGTACCACTGGGTGACCTGGAAGTCGTTGAGCTGCTCGGCGATCGCAGGTACATCCTTGATCGTGCGCTTCAGGCCCGTGGTGGCGAGGATGCGCATCTTGCCCTGCTGTGCGAACGGCACCACGGCCGGGCCGGTGCCGTACAGCATCGTCGCCTCGCCGGAGAGCACCGCGACCACCGCAGGGCCGTTGCCCTTGTAGGGCACGTGCAGGATGTCGACCCCGCCCAGCAGGTTCAGCAGTTCACCGGCGAGGTGCGGACCGCCGAGCGCACCGCTCGAGGCGAAGCTCAGCTCGCCGGGCCGCTTCTTCGCCAGGGCGAGCAGATCCTTGAGGTTGCGCACCGGCAATGACGGATGCACGGTGAGGATGTAGTCGGAGGTCGCGATCAGGCTGATCGGCGCCAGGTCGCGCAGCGGGTCGTAGGGCAGCTTCGGGTTGGAAGCCGGCAGGATGGCCACCGGCGCCACGTTGCCCAGCACCAGCGTGTAGCCGTCGGGCGGTGACTTTGCCGCGACTTCGGTGCCGATCTGGCCGCTGGCCCCGGGCCGCGTGTCGACGATGAAGGCCTGGCCCAGCTGCTCGGACAGGGCATTGGTCGCGATCCGACCCACCGCGTCGGTGCCGCCACCGGGCGGATACGGAAAGATCACTCGCACCGGCTTGGCCGGCCACGCCTGCGCCATGACCGGCGCGCAGGCCAGTGCCGCGGTGGCAGCCAGCAGCGCGCGGGCGGCATGGCGGGGCGCGCGCGAGGTGCGCCGGGGTATGGTGACGGATCGATCCATGTCTTCCTCCAGGCCTGTGTGTGCCGGCATGGCGGCACTGGCTGCATGAGCGCCGAGTTTACCCACAGCCGCGCCCGCCGGGTGTCCGCGGTCGAGGTTCAGCCTTCGACGTGGTTCGCCGGATCGGCCGTGAAGCGCTGGAACGCCGGACGCTCGACCAGCCCCGCGTACCAGCGCTCGATGTTCGGGAAGCGCGGCCGCTCCGCTTCCAGCAGCACCCAGCGATGCACCCGGATGCCGATCGGGATGTCGCCGAAGGTGAAGCGCTCGCCCACCATGTAGGGGGTGCGTGCAAGCTGGGCCTCGACGATCTCCAGCCGCTTGTTGAACGCCGCGCGCGCCCTGGCCAGGTTGTCCGCACTGCGCTGCTCGGGCGGCAGCCGCACCAGTTCCATCACCAGTTCGTGCTGCGGCGGCAGCAGCTCGTTGTTCTCGAAGTCCTGCCAGCGCGTCGCCGAGGCGAAGGTGCGCACGTCGTTGCCGTAAAGGGCCTGCGGCGCATACTGCATCACCAGGTAGCGACAGATCGCGTTCGATTCCCACAGCACGTAGCCGTCGTCGTCGATCGTCGGGATGCGCCCGTTCGGGTTCAGCGCCCGATACTCGGGCGTGTCGACGACGCCGAACGGGGTGTTGCCCCTGGCGACGTGGCCGCCCGGCCCCATCACGCCGCTGGCCAGGATGAAATCGAAATCGATGCCGATCTCGGCCAGCGTCCAGAGCACCTTCTGGGTGCGGTTGGACGTGAGCCGTCCCCACAGCTTCAGCATTGCAATGACTCCTTCACGGAACGTGCGGCAAGCGCCGCATCGGCGACCGCATCGACCAGCCGCCCACCATGGCCGGCGCGCACCGCACCGACCGCGAACACCCCGGGCAGCGAGGTGGCAAGCCGCCCGTCGGTGAGGATCGCGCCACCGGCATCGGTGGCCAGTCCGGTCCATGCGCTGTTGGGTACCAGGCCGACGCATGGATAGACCGCGCGCGCTGCCAGGCGTACCGGCCCCGACGGACCGGCCAGCACGACCGCCTCGATGCCGTCGTCGCCCTCCAGAGCGGACACGGTCGACTGCCAGTGCACCTGCAGCGCGTCCGCGCGTCCGGCAAAGGCCTGGTCGAACAGCGCTTTCACCGAGGGACGCGCACGGAACGCGGTGCCACGATGGACCAGGTGCACGGTGCGCGCATAGTGCGCGAGCACCGCGGCTTCCTGCAGCGCGCTGTCCCCTCCGCCGACCACGATCACGTCAGCTCCCTTCACCAGCGGGCCATCGCAGTCGGCGCAGTGCGACAGCCCGCGCTCGGCGTAGGCGTCCTCGCCAGGCACGCCGAGCGGCCGCCGGGCGGCACCCGAGGCGACGATCACGCAGCGCGCCTCGTACGTGCCCGCGTCGGCATGCACCCGCAGCCGCCCGCCGTCGGCAGGCTCGAGACCGGTGGCGCTGCCACCGAGGCTTTCGACACCGGCATCGGCCGCCTCGGTGATCAGTTCTGCGGCCAGGTCGCTGCCGGAGCGGGGCTCGCCGCCCTCGCCCGGCCAATCAACCAGCTCGTTGATGCTGGTCACCAGCCCGCCGAACATCAGCTGCTCGATCGTCCCGGTGCGCAGCCCGGCACGGGCGCAGTCGCGCGCCGCGGCCAGGCCCGCAATGCCCTCGCCCACCACGATCACGTCGAAGCTCATCACCCTCTCCTTCCGTTGCCGGCCTGCCATGACCGGCACAGTTCGAGCACGCGCTCGATGTCCGAGTCGTCGTTGTAGACATGGATCGAGAAGCGCAGCGCGCCGCGGCGCACCGACAGCTTCACGCCGTGATCGCTCAGGTGCTCGTAGAGCGACTGCATCTTCCCGTCGTCGGCGGCGTCGTGGCCCTCGCCCAGTGCGCCGATCATCACGATCTGGCTGCGCTGCGGGCCGCACGGCTCGCCGATCAGCGGCAGGCCGAGCGCCTGTAACCCCTCGGCCAGGCGCACCGCGAGCGCGGTGTTGTGTGCCTCGACCTCGGCCATGCCGACGCGGTGCAGCAGGTCCATCGATGCCTCGGCCGCCGCCGCGCCGATGAAGTTGTAGTTGCCCAGGTCGAAGCGCCGGGCGCCGGGCATCAGCCGGAAGTCGAAGTCGCCCAGTGCTGCCTCGCCCTTCTCGCCCAGGTCGACACCGAAACGCGCCAGGGACATCGGCGCCAGCCGCTCGGCCCAGCGGCGCCGAACATAGAGGAAACCCATCCCGTAGAGCGCGAGCAGTCCCTTCTGCGTGGACACCGCGAACGCATCGATGCCCGGGCGATCGACGTCGGTGTCGACCAGGCCAGCGGACTGTGCGCCATCGACCAGCAGCAGCGCATCGTGACGGAGGCAGGCTTCCGACAACGGAGCGAGGTCGGCACGGAAGCCGGGCGCGAAGCTCACCGCGCACACCGTCGCGATGCGCGTGCGCGCATCGACCGCCGCCGACATCTCCTCCACCGGGCAGGCACCGGCACGCATCGGAATCGTGCGCACCTCGACGCCGAAGCGACGCGCGACGTTCAGCCACACATAGACGTTGTTGGCATGCTCGAGATCGGCGCAGAGCACCACGTTGTCGCCCGGCTTCCAGTCGATCGCCGTGGCCACGATGTTCAGGCCCTCGGAGATGTTCTTCGTGTAGGCGACTTCGTCGGGATGCGCGTTGATGAGCCGCGCGAAGCTCGCTCGGGTGCGCTCGACCAGCGCGAACATCGCCGGCTTGTCTCCGCCGAGCATGCGCATGTCGAGGTGGCGCTCGATCGCCGTGCGCACCGGCGTGCCGACCAGGCCGCGCCCGGCCACGTCGAGGTAGGTCTGCGACAGCGCGCCCGGATACATCGCGCGCACCTGCGCCGGAGTCAGCCGCGCCTCGCCAACGCCGGCCGGTGCCTTCAGGTCGTTCATGCTGGGTCTCCGTTGGACTTGGAGCCGGCGAGGCACAAGCCGGCATCGATCCACGCGACACCGTCAGGGTGCCGATCGCGGATTCTACCCCCGCAGGCCGCGCGGCTTCGCCGCGCACCGGCGCGCGGATGCGCCAGCGACCTGTCGCCGTGCACCCGGCTCACTCGGGCCGGATGCCCGCCTGTGCGATGACCCGGGTCCAGGTGGCGATCTCGGACTGGATCAGCCGGCCGAACTCTGCCGGCGTACCCGGTGCCGGATCGGCGGCATCGGCGGCAAGCCGGGCACGCGTGTCCGGTGCGCGCAGCGCGCGACCCAGTTCGGCGTTGAGCCGCGAGACGATCTCCTCAGGGGTTCCGGCAGGCGCAAGCACGCCGTACCAGGCCCCCACCGCGTAGCCGGGTACACCCGCCTCCGCGATCGTCGGCAGTTCTCGAGCGCTGACGGCGCGGCTGCTGCCAGTGGTACCCAGCCCGCGCAGCCGGCCGGCCCTGATGTGCGGCAGTGCCGCGGTGAGGTTGGCGAACATCAGGTCGGCATGGCCGGCGATCACGTCCGACAGCGCCGGGCCGCTCCCCTTGTACGGGACATGCAGCAGGTCCACGCCGGCCATCGAGCGCAGCAGTTCGCCAGCCAGGTGCGTCGCGTTACCGGTGCCCGCCGAGGCATAGGTCAGTCGCCCCGGGCTTGCCCTGGCCAGCGCGACCAGCTCACGCACCGACCGGGCCGGCACCGACGGATTGACCACCAGCACGTAATGGCCGGTGGTCGCCAGCGACACCGGCGTGAAGTCACGCAGCAGGTCGTAGCCGAGCTTGCGGTACAGCGCGGCATTGATCGCATGCGCGGGCGTGCCCATGAACAGGGTGTAGCCGTCCGGCAGCGAGCGGGCCGCGATCTCGGCGCCGAGGTTGCCGCCGGCGCCGGCTCGGTTGTCGACCGTGAACGGCTGGCCGAGCTGCTCGCCGAGCTTCTGTGCCAGCACCCTGGCCACGAGGTCGACGCCGCTGCCCGGCGAGGACGCAGCGACGATGCGAACCGGCTTCGATGGCCAGCCTTGCGCCTGCGCCACGAGGGATGACAGGGCTGGCAAGGCCAGCACCAGCACGACGGCCGTACGCCGACAGCAGCGATCGTTCGGTTTCAGGATGACCTCACGGTGGGCGTTTCAATGGGGTGGCTCCGCTGGCAGCTGCGATCCGGACCCGGCCGGCGTGCCGGCCTGCATCTGGCGCAGTGTCTCGCGTGCGAGGTTGATATGCTGGCGCAGCAGGTAGACCTGGTCGGTGAACCCGAGCGGAATCGGCCGGGTATGGGCCGCCACCTCGAGTGCGTCGATACGCTGTTCGTACTCGAGCGCCCGCGACGGATCGAAGCTCGAGCGCATCTCGTACTCGAGCATCCGCAGTTCGCCGTAAAGATTGAGGATACGCCTGCGGATCCGCCAGTTGTACAGTGGCGGGACGATGCGCGTGAGCGGGATCGCGACCGCGACCAGAGGCAGCACCATCACCCACAGCCGCTCGATCAGGATCGCCAGCCACAGCGGCATGATCTGCTGCAGGAACGGCAGCCCGCCGCGATGGAAGCGCTCGGCCTCCCGGCTCAGCGGGAAATCCTGCGGCCGTCCCGACGGGAACTCGCCCGCGGACTGGAACAGCCCTGCCCCTGCGTGGACCTCGGCCGCCGCCTGCAGCAGCAGCGTCTGCAGCGTCGGGTGCAGGTCGTCGCGCGCCACCAGCTGTGCGGTCGGCGCGACCAGCACAACGTCCTCGCGCGGCCGGTCGCGCACCAGGTCGATCGCCCCACGCGGCAGCACCACCTTCGACAGGAACAGGAAGCGGCGCGTGTAGGCATCGGCCTGGGCGAAGCTCATCAGGCGAACAGCCGGGTCGCGCAGCAGGGTCGCGAGGTAGCCTGCCTCGGGTGCGGCGATCATCAGCACCGCGTCGACCCGGCCGTCGCGCAGGGCATCGACCGCCGCGGCGCCGGTCAGCGACGACAGGCGCGCCTGTCCGGGGCCGAGCCCGTTCGCAACCAGCAGCTGTAGCGCCAGCGCGCGGGTGCCGCTGCCCTCCGGACCGATCGCCACCCGCAGGCCGCGCAGGTCGGTCAGGCGCGCGATGTCGCGCGGCAGTCGATGGAATACCCAGAGCGGCTCGCGATAGAGGCCACCGAGCGACAGCAGCGCCGGCGAGCGGACAGGGTCGCCAAGGCCGCCCTGAACGAAGGCGACATCCACCCGTTCGGTTTCGGAATCGAGCAGCACCAGGTTCTCGGCCGAGCCGCTGGATGGCCGCAGCTGCAGGTCGAAGCCCTTGCGCGCGAGGATCTCGCGGTAGCGCTGCGCGTACTGGTGGTACGCGCCCTCGATGCTGCCGGTGGCCATCACCAGCGAATCGGGCGGCGCCGGCTGGATGAAGCGCGAGGCGAACCAGAACGCCACGGCCAGCAGCAGCAACGCCGGCAGGCCGACGGCGAGCAGGTCGCGCGGCGACAGCGAACGGATCCGCAATCGGCGCCAGCGCGTGCGCACGGCAGGGTCAGGAAGGGCCATGCGGACTACTGTACCAAAGGCGCAACGACCGGCCGCGGCCTACGGCGAGCCGATGCCCATCCGCTCGACGGTCGGTCGCATGGCCACGCGCATCCGGCGGCGCACCGTGAACAGCCATACGGCGGCCAGCGCACAGGCCGCGCCGTTGAGCGCCAGCGCCAGCCGCGGCCCGATCGCCTGCGCCAGGCTGCCGGCGAACAGGTTGCCGATCGGCCCCACGCCCATGAACAGCATCGTCGACAGGCTCATCACCCGGCCCCGCTTGTCGTCGTCGACCAGCGTCTGCATGATCAGCTGCACCGGCAGCGTGGTGGCGAGCACCCCGAACCCGACCAGCACGACCAGCGGCGCCGACAGCCACCAGCGCTCGCTCAGCGCAAAGCACAGCAGTGCCAGCCCGGCGGTGGCCATCGCGGCATTGAGCACGTCGAGCAGGCCGGCGGCGTTGGGCCGCGCCGCCAGCCAGAGACTGCCGGCGAGCGCCCCGCCACCGGCCAGGGCGAGCAGCAGGCCGAGCATCTTCGGATCGCTGCCATAGACCTGCGCGACGAATGCCGGCATGAGGTTCTGGTAGGGCGTGATCAGCACGCTCACCAGGCCCAGCGCGATCAGGACATTGCGGATCGGATACGAGTGCCAGGCGTAGGAGAAGCCCTCCCTCAGCCCGGCCACGAACGAGCCGCGCACGGTCGAGGGCGGCTGCGGCCGCGTGCGGATCGCCAGGATGCTGCCCACCACCGCCACGTAGCTGAGCGCGTTCACCGCGAAGCACCAGGCCGGGCCGACCGCGACCAGCAGCACACCGGCGATCGCCGGGCCGATCAGCCGCCCGGTCTGCGCCATGGTGGCCGTCAGCGAGATCGCGCTCGGCAGGTCCTCCCGCACGTCGATCAGGTCGAGCAGGAAGGTCTGGCGCACGGCCAGTTCCAGCGCGACCAGCGCGCCCAGGATCGCGCCGAGCACGATCAGATGCCAGGGCTGGATCAGGCCGGTCACCGTCAGCACCACCAGCACCACCGCCTGCAGGCCCTCGAGCACCTGAGAGGCAAGCATCAGCCGGCGCCGGTCGGCATGGTCAGACCACCAGCCGGCCAGCGGCGAGAGCAGCAGGACCGGCAGGTTCGAGAAGAACGCGAGCAGGCCCAGCGAGAACGCCGACTGGGTGAGCTCGTACATCAGCCAGCCGGCGGCGACCTGCTGCACCCAGTAGCCGACCATCGACAGGCCCTGGCCGGCAAAGAACAGCGAGTAGTTGCGATGGCGCAGCGCGCGGAAGGCGACCGACGCGGACTTCACCCGGCCAGCGCCCCTGGAATCTCGGCCGCCTGCGATGCCCGCCCGCTCAATCGGTTCGCACCTTCGCCGCGCGCGCCACCTTGCCCCAGCGCGCGATCTCGTCCTGGATGAACTGGCCGAACGCCTCGGGCGAGTTGCCGCCGGGGTTGCCCCCCTGCTGCGCGATCCGCTCGCGACCCTCCGGCGACTGGATCCATCGGACGGCCTCGCCGTTGAGCCGGGCCAGGATGTCCTTCGGAAGGCCGGCCGGAGCGACCAGCCCCTGCCATGAGCTGCCATCGAAGCCGGGCACGCCGGCCTCGGCCACTGACGGCACGTCGGGCAGCGCCGCATAGCGTTCGGCGGTGGACACCGCGATCGCGCGCAGCTTGCCGTTGCGCGCGGCCTCGAGCGACGGGCCGATGCCGGTGGTAAACCCCATCTCGACCATGCCGCCGAGCTGGTCGACCATCGCCGGACTCGCACCCTTGTAGGCGATGTGGGTGGCCTTCGTCCCGGACATCAGCAGGAACATCTCCATCAGCATGTGCGGCGAGGTACCCGGGCCGGTCGATGCATAGTTCAGCGCGCCCGGACGCTTGCGCATCAGCGCCAGCAGTTCCTTGACATTGCGCACCGGCAGCGACGGATGCACCAGCAGGATGCTCGGCAGGCGCGCGATCAGCGTGATCGGAGTGAAGTCCTTCGCCGGATCGAAATCGAGCTTCATCACGGAGGGCGCGATGCTCTGCGCGACCGTGAACATCGAGATCGTGTAGCCGTCGGCGGGCGCGCGCGCAGCCAGCGCCGCGCCGATGTTGCCACCCGCCCCGCCCCGGTTGTCGACCACCACCTGCACCCCGAGCGGCCGGGACAGCGCCTCGGCCATCAGGCGGCCGAAGATGTCGGTCGACCCGCCGGGCGGGAACGGCACGATCATGCGCACCGGCTTCTGCGGCCATGCCTGGGCCAGCGCGGGCGCCGCCGGCAGCAGCGCCGCGGCCCAGATGGCGCCGGCCAGGGCCCGCCGCTTGGAAAGTATCCTGCCCATCATCGCTTCCTCCTGGATCGATGCGCCGGCAGCACCGGCACGCAAGGCTGCGGCCCGTGCAGGGCCTGCGATATTGTCTTTTCGGAGACATTCCGCTCCCGAGCGCGCCCGGCTCGCCGGCCGGAGCCGGCTTGCCACGTCGCCGCGGCAGGCGGCAGACTCGACGCTATTGTCCGGGAGAAACCTGATGAAGTCACCGCCGCCTGTGGAACCCGCACCTGATCAGACGACGCCATCACCTGGCGAGCAGGTGAAGGTCTGGGACCTGCCGGTACGGCTGTTCCACTGGCTGCTGGTCGGGCTGCTCGCGCTTTCCTGGTACACCGGGGAGACCGGCGGGCTGGACGAGATGACCTGGCACATGTGGTCGGGCAGCGCCGTGCTTGCGCTGGTGCTGTTCCGGATCGGCTGGGGAGTGGTCGGCTCGACCACCGCCCGCTTCGGCCACTTCGTGCATGGCCCGTCGGAGGCTGCGCGCGATGCGGCCAGCCTGCTGCGGCGCCGGCCGCCGGCCCACGTCGGGCACCCGCCGCTGGGCGGATGGATGGTCGTGCTGATGCTCGCCTGCCTGCTGGTGCAGGCGGGCACCGGCCTGTTCGCCAACGACGACATCTTCACCGAGGGCCCGCTGACCGGCTGGGTGTCGAAGGAAACCAGCGACTGGCTCACGACGATCCACAAGTGGAACTTCGAGCTGCTGCTGGTCTTGGCCGGGGTGCACCTGGCAGCGGTGATGTACTACGTCCTGGTCCTGCGCACGAACCTCGTCAAGGCGATGTTCACCGGGCGCAAGCAGCTGCCGGCGGGTGAACCGCAGACGCCACTGCGCTTCGTCCACCCGGCGGTCGCGGTCGCACTTGCCGCGGCCGCGGCGGGCGGCGTCTGGCTGCTGGTGGCCTAGCCGCTGACGCCGCCGGGCACTGTCACTTGGTGCGGAAGCGCTCGTGGCAGCTGTCGCACGCCTTCACCAGCTCGCCCACCTCGGCGCGCATCGCCTTTTCGTCTCCGCTGCGCGCGACCGCGACCGCCTTCCGGGTCTCGCCCTGGAAGCGTTCCACGGCAGCACGGAACGCGGCAGGATCCTTGAACACATCGGGCGCGGCACGGGTTTCACCAGTCTCGCTGCCCGGGGTGAACCCCTCGAGCGTCGAACCGGCCAGCGCATCGAGCATGGTCACCGCGCGAAGGTAGACGGCGGCGTCGAACGGCCGCTGGCCCTTCACCATCTGCACCAGCGAACGGACATGCCAGCCCTGCACCTGCATCGCCCCCTTGCGGAACTGGATGGCCTGCTGCGGCGTCTGTGCGGAGGCATGACCTGCGACGGCGGACAGGGCGATGCCTGCGGCTGCCAGCACGCCGGTAAACATGCCGCGCGCGGCTCGGGACAGATTCGACATCGGTGCTTCCTCCTGAACGGTTCGGATCGCCATGCTAGCAAACCGGCGTGACAAAAGTCACGGCTCCGGGGCGGCCCTGGGGCGTTGCCGGCGGCGCGCCGCAGATTCCGGAACGCCCCGGGAACCATCCGGCCCGCGTTCTGTCATAGGCATTGGCCACCTCTCACTTCATGCGATTTCCGCAGAGGTCCGCAGGCGGCAGCGCCGGCCACGCGCATGCGTGGACTGGTGTCCCTGTCAATCCACACCGACCCGAATGGCCATGACGATGACCGAAAACCTGGAAGACCGCTCCAACGCCGACGCCCCCGCCGGCGCCGAGGGCGGACAGGCGTCGCCGCGCGACCCTGTGACCTTCCTCGAGCTCCTGCCGACCGAGGACCGGAACGCGCTGATCGAGCGCTGCACCCGCCGCGTGCTGACCCGCCGTCAGGTCGTGTTCTCGCGGGGCGAGCCCCGCACGTCGGTGTTCATCCTGCGTACCGGCCTGGTCAAGCTTCAGCGCCAGACCTCGGCAGGCAACGACGTGATCCTGACGCTGTGCGGCCCTGGTGAACTGATCGGCTTCAGCGGTCTGTCCAGGTCGACCGCGCGGGTCGCTTCCGCCCAGGTAGTCGAGGCCGGCGAAGCGCTGGCCATCGACGACGCCGACTTCCGGGCGCTGATGGCGACCCGCCCCGCGATCGCGCTGGCGGTGATCGAATCGATGCGCTGGCGGATGGAGTCGGTATCCGACGCGCTGACCGACATCGTGTCCGAGGACGTGCCGAACCGGATCGTCCGACTGCTGCAGCGGCTGGCCGTCGGCAAGGGTCAGCGGCGCAACGGCGAATGGGCCATCGACCTGCGCCTGACCCACCAGGAAATGGCGAACATGATCGGCGCGCGCCGCCAGACCGTCACCACCGCCCTCAACGACCTGCACCGCCTCGGCGTCCTGCGCCGCGACCAGCACCGCGTCGTCATCCCGTCGAAGCCCCCGCGCGCCGGCGCGACCGCCCGCAGCATGTTCTGGGCCTTCGCCGCGAGCGGCGCGTCCCTGCTGGCGCTCGACTTCGCCATCCTGGTCTGAGCGGCTGACCTTCCCGGCGGCCCCCGGGCCGCCGGGCACGAATATCCCGACCGTCCCGACTGCTCCGTCAGCCGGGCGGTGGCTGGCGTGCGAGGTCGGACGGCTGGTCGATATCGCGCAGGATGCCCGGATCGTCCACCGGCAGCAGGCGCAGGATGTTCCGGTGCGCGGCAACGACGGTACGCGCGCCCTCGTCCCCGTGCAGCCTGGCCAGTTCCGGACCGAAGCGGGCGCCGAAGCCGACCGGGTGACCGCGCTCGCCGCCATGGACGGGTGCGACCAGGTCGCTGCCGGCGGACACCGCCTCGGCCACCGCCCGCACGGTCGCCGCCGACAGGAACGGCATGTCCGCCAGCGCGACCACCCAGCCGGCTGCACCGGTCGACGCGCGCACCCCGGCTGCAAGCGTATGCCCCATGCCGTCGACCGCTTCCGGGCACTCGACCATCGGGACCCCGCACTGCCGGGCAATGGCGGCCATGCCGGTTCCGGGACGGACCACGCAGACCACGTCCGGCCATGCGGTACGGGCCAGCGCCAGGCTGGCCTCGCCGACCGCACGGCCGTCCGGCAGCCGGGCGGCCAGCTTGTCGCCGCCGAACCGGCGTCCGAAGCCGCCGGCAAGCAGGAGCACGACCACGCCGCGGACGCGGCCGCCGCCGAGAGCCGTACTAAAGTGCCCGTCCGGCATGCCGTTAACGGGTCGTCCATCGGAATGTGCGCCAGCCCGCCGTTCCACCATCCGGAGCCCCGTCCATGTTGAACCGTCTGAGTGTCGCACAGCGCCTTGGCGTCCTCGCCCTGTTGCCGATGCTGGTGATCGTGCTGCTGTCTGGCGTCGCCCTCGAAGGCGTGAGCCGGACGAAGGAATCGCTGAAGGTCGTCCACGAGCAGCGGATGGTGGCACAGCAGGAGATCTCCGCGGTGATCGAGCGGCTCAGCCACGCCCGGGCCGACGCGGCCTTCGCGCTCGTGGAGAACACCCGTGAATCGGGCATCGCGCGCGCGGAGCGGATCGAGGCGCGCGTCGCCGAGGCGGAAAAAGCCCTCGCCGCCTACCTGGCCACGCGCAGCACCGCGGAAGAGCTCGAGATGCAGAAGCGCGCGCTGCCGCGACTGAAGCGTTTCATCGAGGACGGGCTGAGGCCGGCGGCCGCCGAACTGCGGCAGGGCAGCCCGTCGACCGCACGGATGATCATCACCGGCGACGTCGAGGCTCCATGGACCGGACTGCGTGACGCGCTCACCGAGCTGGCGACGCTGCAGGTCGCCGAAGGCCAGCGCGAGTTCGAAGCCGCCAGCACGCTCTACGAGTACACACGCTGGATCACCATCGGTCTCACGCTCGCAAGCGGGCTGTTCCTGCTCGTCCTCGCGACCGTCATCCGGCGCTCGATCGTGCAGCCGGTCAACGGACTGCGCGACGCCCTGAAGGCCGCGCAGCGCGACAACGACCTGACGGTGCGCGCACGCGGCGCGGGCGAAGATGAACTGGGCCAGGCGGCACACGCCTTCAACCGGCTGATGGAACAGTGGCAGAGCACGGTGGGCAGGCTCAAGCGAGACGCGGCCCAGCTGTCCGACGCCTCGGCCAGCGTCGCCGGCGCCACGCGCGACATCGCCGGCCGGGCACAGGCCCAGAGCGGAGCGGCCTCCTCCACCGCCGCCGCGGTGGAACAGGTGTCGGTGAGCATCAGCCAGGTCGCCGACCATGCCGCGCAGACTCAGGGCATCGCCCAGCAGGCCACCGCGCTGTCGGAGACCGGTGGCGAGACGATGCGCAAGGCGGCACAGGCTATGACCCGTCTGGCCGCCTCGGTGCGAGATTCGGCCCGGCTGATCGAGACGCTGTCGAAACGCTCGGCCGAGATCTCGACCATCGTCGAGGTGATACGGGACATCTCCGAGCAGACCAACCTGCTCGCGCTGAACGCGGCGATCGAGGCCGCCCGGGCCGGCGAACAGGGCCGCGGCTTCGCCGTCGTGGCCGACGAGGTACGCAAGCTCGCCGAGCGCACCGGCGCGTCGACTACCGAGATCTCCGCCCTGACCAGCACCATCCAGACCGAGGTGGCGAGCGCGGTCGCCCAGTTGCAGCAGAGCACCGCGCGGGTGGATGAAGGTGTCGGGCTGTCAGCCGAGGTCGCGCAGGCACTTGCGCAGATCCGCGAGGGCGCAGGGTCGACGCACCACTTCGTCAGCGATATCGCCTCGGCCGCCAGCGAGCAGCGCAACGCCAGCCAGGACATCGCCCGGCACGTCGAGAGCATCGCGCGCATGGCGGAGGAATCGATCCGTGCCATCGAGTTCGCCACGGCGGCGGCGCGCGACCTGGAGTCCCTCGCCGAGGCGGTCAGCACGCAGGTCAGCCAGTTCCGCGCCTGAGCCCGGCGCAGACGCAGACGGAAGAACCCATGTCACAACTCCTGCAGAGCATCGATGCACGCACCCGGCTCGCCGGGACCAACAAGCTCGAGATCCTGATGTTCTCGCTCGGCCTGGACACCCGGACGGGACGCACGGAGACCTTCGGCATCAACGTGTTCAAGGTGCGCGAGGTGATGCGCACACCCGAGATCACGAGCGCACCCGACATGCCCAACGCCGTGATGGGCATGGTCAGCCTGCGTGGCGTGCTGGTGCCGGTCATCGACCTGGTCCGCTACACCGGCGTGCCCACCGAGACCACGCCAGAGGTGATGATCGTCACCGAGTACAACGGCCGTACCCAGGGTCTGCTGGTGGCCGCGGTAGACACCATCCTGCGCCTGGACTGGGCAAGCATGAGGGTGCCCCCGGCGATGCTGGCGCAGAAGATGGGGGGACTGATCACCGCCGTCACCGAACTGCCCGACGGCCGTCTGGTGATGATGATGGACGTCGAGAAGGTGCTGTCGGACACCAGCGGCAACGACGACGACGAGGTCTACCGGCACGTGCTTCCGCTGGGCAAGGACGACCGGACGGTGTTCTTTGCGGATGACTCGAGCACGGCACGGATGCAGATCTCGCGCACCCTGGACGCCCTGGGCGTGCACCACATGCAGGCGGTCAACGGGCGCCAGGCCTGGGAGTCGCTGCAGCGGCTGGCCGAGCAGTCGGCCTCGCGCGGCGAACCGCTGTCGCAGAGCCTGCAGGTCGTGCTGACCGACGTCGAGATGCCCGAGATGGACGGCTACATGCTGACCCGGTGCATCAAGTCCGACAACCGGTTCAAGGGCATCAAGGTGCTGATGCACTCCTCGCTGTCCGGAAACTCGAACCAGCAGCTGGGCAGGTCGGTGGGCGTCGACGAATACGTCTCGAAGTTCGAGCCGCAGCGGCTCGCGCAGACGCTGGCGCGCCTGCTTTCCTGACGCCCCGTACGCAACAGACCGACGCCACCAGGACCCTCCACATGGACACTGCAGACCACGCCAACGTACTCGACAGCGTCGATGCACGCACGCGCCTCGCGGGCTCGAACAAGATGGAAATACTGCTGTTCTCGCTCGGTACGCGCGAGACCTTCGGCATCAACGTCTTCAAGGTGCGCGAGGTCACCAAGACCCCGAAGATCACCCGAACGCCGAACATGCCCCGCGGCGTCGAAGGGGTGATCAGCCTGCGCGGCAACATCATTCCCGTGATCAACCTGGCGCGGTTCGCCGGGCTGTCCGACCCCTCGCGGTCGTCCTGCGAGACGATGATGATCACCGAGTACAGCCGCCACACGCAGGCCTTCCTGGTGCACGACGTCGAGCACATCATCCGGGTCGACTGGGACCAGGTGAAGCCGCCCGAGAGCCGCCTGACCTCCTCCGAAAACCCGATCACCGCGATCACCCGCATCAGGGACGACCGCCTGGTCTCGATCCTCGACGTCGAGCACGTGCTCGCACAGGTGTACGGCGACACGCTCGTGCCGGAGATCGCCCCGGCGCAGAATGCCGCCGACTCGACGGTGTTCTACGTCGACGATTCACTGGTCGCGCGGCGCGAGATCAGCAGCGTGCTGGACCGCCTGGGCGTGCGCTCGCTGCAGGCGACCAACGGTCGCGAGGCCTGGGACAGCCTGAAGACGATGGCTGCCCGCGCCGAGTCGGAGGGCACGCCACTGTCCGCCCAGCTCGGGCTGATCCTCGCCGATGCCGAGATGCCCGAGATGGACGGCTATGTGCTGACACGCATGGTGAAGTCGGACGCACGCTTCAACGGCATCCCGGTCGTCATGCACTCCTCCCTGTCCTCGAGCGCCAGCCGCGCGATGGGGCAGGCAGTCGGCGTGGACGCCTACGTCGCCAAGTTCGACGCCGCCGTGCTCGCCGAGACGCTCCGCCCGCTGCTCGCGCGCGCCGCCTGAGGCCGGGATCACCCCCGCCCCTTCGGAGCCCGCATTGAACATCCGACCGAACCACACCCGCTGCGCCGGAGCCCCCGCATGAGCCAGGACAACCTCAAGTTCCTCGTCGTCGACGACTTCTCAACCATGCGCCGGATCGTGCGCAACCTGCTGAAGGAGCTGGGCTTCACCAACGTGGACGAGGCTGAGGACGGTGTTGCCGCCCTCGCCAGGCTCAAGGGGGGCAACTTCGACTTCGTGATCTCGGACTGGAACATGCCGAACATGACCGGCATCGAGCTGCTGCGCGCGATCCGGGCCGACGCCACGCTGCGCAGCCTGCCGGTGCTGATGATCACCGCCGAGGCAAAGAAGGAAAACATCATCGAAGCGGCCCAGGCGAAGGCGAGCGGCTACATCGTGAAGCCGTTCACCGCCGCGGTACTCGACGAGAAGCTGAACAAGATCCTGAAGACTCTGGAAAAGGTGGGGTGAGGCGATGAACGAGGGCAGCGTGCTGGAACAGGATTCCCCCGACCTCGAGGCGCTCTTTGACAGCATCGTCGCGGCCAGCAGCGAACCCCAGGCGGCCCGCGACGGTGCGCCGGTCGCCCGCGGGGGAGACACGCAGTCCGCCGAGGTCCTGGCCAAGATCGGCCGGCTCACCCGCGCGTTGCACGAGAGCCTGCGCGAACTCGGCTACGACAAGTCGCTGCAACAGGCCGTGTCGGCGATCCCGGACACCCGCGACCGGCTGACCTACGTGGCAACCCTGACGGAGAAGGCCGCCGAGCGCGCGCTGAACGCGACCGAGGTCGCGCGCCCGCTGCAGGACGAACTGCAGGCCGGGGCAGAGGCGCTGACGGCCGGATGGGACCGCTTGTTCGACCGGCAGCTCTCGATCGACGCGTTCAAGGCGCTGGTGGGCGACACCCGCCGCTATCTCGGCGCCGTGCCGGGCCGCACCGCAGCCACGCGCGTCCAGCTGACCGAGATCATGATGGCGCAGGACTTCCAGGACCTGACCGGGCAGGTGATCAAGAAGATCACCGCCGCGGCGCACGACATCGAGCACAAGCTGCTCGAACTGCTCGTGGAGCAGATGCCAGAGGCGAAGCGGGCCGAGGCGCAGGGGCTGCTGAACGGTCCGGTGATCAAGCCTGTCGGGCGCGACGACGTGGTGGCGAGCCAGGACCAGGTCGACGAACTGCTGGAATCGCTCGGCTTCTGAGCGCCAGGCTCTCCGCCCTCCCTGACGGCGCCCCCAACCGAATACCGTGCTGAAGCGAGACCGGCCATGACCGATTTTTCCGGCGACCAGGAACTGCTCAAGGAATTCCTCACCGAGGCGGGCGAACTGCTGGCCGACGTCGACAACAAGCTGGTCGAGCTTGAGCGGCGGCAGGACGATCCCGCCCTGCTCAACCACATCTTCCGCGGCTTCCACACGATCAAGGGCGGTGCAGGCTTCCTCGGCGTGCAGCCGCTGGTCGACGTGTGCCACCTGACCGAGAACCTGTTCGACCTGCTGCGCAACGCCTCGCGCCAGCTCGATCCGGCCCTGATGGACCTGATCCTGTCGGCGACCGCGACGGTGCGCGACATGTTCGACGCCCTGGCGACCTCCGGGCATCCCGGGCCCGCCGACGCCGACCTGCTCGCGGACCTGGAGCGCGCGATCTCGGGCGGACCCGCCGAGACCGCGCCCGCGGCGACCCCTGCATTGCCCGCCTCGGTCGAACGGGCGAGTCCGGACCGGGGCGCCGAGTCCGGCGAGGCCGAGTCAGAGACACCGCCGGACTGGGCCTTGCTTTACGGCGCGCTGACCGGCGCGCCGGCCGCGCCGGAGCCG
>CANHBC010000041.1 GCA_947458835.1 Betaproteobacteria bacterium
CAGGCCCTCGCGCGACGGCGTGTCGAGGACGATGCCGTCGCCATCGCCGCGCTTGAGCGTGTCGGCCACCGGCATCGCGAGCAGCCCACCGACCGGGTCGTCGCCGAGCGTGTCGATCAGCCGGGCCAGCGCCGAGGGCGGCAGGCAGGGCCGCGCCGCGTCGTGGACCAGGATCCAGTCGTCCGCGGCGACGCTGTCGCCCATCGCCCGCAGGCCGTTGCGCACGCTCTCGGCACGGGTGTCGCCGCCGACGCGCACGATACGCACCCGGGCGCCGTGCGCCTGCAGCCGTGCCGCACAGCCCGACGACTCGAAATCCACATCGTCGGGCGCCAGCACCACCGACACGCCGCACAGGCGGCGCTCGGCGAGCAGTGCCTCGACCGTATGCACCAGCATCGGCAGGCCAGCCAGCGGCAGGTACTGCTTCGGCAGCCCGGAGGCCATCCGCGCACCGCGTCCAGCGGCCGGGACCAGCGCGTGCAGGCGGCGGGGAGTCATGAAGGCAGGGCGGGAGGCATGGCAGGCGCGGCAAGTATACGACCGGCCGGCCGGGGCGGGATGCGTCGCTATAATCGCGCTCCTTCGAAGTGGCGCACCGAGCCTTGCCCGTCTTTCCTCCTGCCCCCCGTCCGGCCCCTGGCCGGCCGCTGCGTGTCGCGCCTCTGGCCTCGTCCGCGGACGCGCTCGCCATCGCGCGCTGGGCGGCCACGCTCGGCCCGGTGGCGGTGTTCACCGCCGACGCGCCGGACAGCCAGCGACTGCTCGAGGAGATCCCCTGGTTCGACCCGAAGCTCCGGGTGCACCAGCTGCCCGACTGGGAGACGCTCCCCTACGACGCGTTCTCGCCGCACCAGGACCTGATCTCGGAGCGCCTCGAGACGCTCTGGCAGATCAGCCAGGGCGCCTACGACGTGGTGACGATGCCCCTCACCACGGCGCTGTACCGGCTCGCACCGCCCGAGTTCCTCGCGGCCTACACCTTCTTCTTCAAGCGCGGCGAACGGCTCGACATCGACCGCTTCCGCCTGCGCCTGGCCTTCGCCGGCTACGCACATGTGTCGCAGGTGGTGTCGCCGGGGGAGTTCAGCTTCCGCGGCGGCGTGATCGACCTGTTCCCGATGGGCAGCACCCTGCCCTACCGGATCGACCTGTTCGACGACACCATCGAGACCATCCGCACCTTCGACGTCGACTCCCAGCGCAGCATCTACCCGGTGCAGGAGGTGCGCCTGCTGCCGGCGCGCGAGTTCCCGCTCGACGATGCGGCGGTCACCCGGTTCCGGCAGAACTTCCGGGCCTCGATCGAGGGCGACCCGTCGAAGCGGCGGCTGTACAAGGACGTCAGCAACCGCGTCGCGCCGGCGGGCATCGAGTACTACCTGCCGCTGTTCTTCGACCACACCGCGACCATCTTCGACTACCTCGGCGCAGGCAGCACGCTGATCATCCACGGCGACGCGCAGGCGGCGGCTACCCGTTTCTGGAACGATACCCGCTCGCGCCACGAACTGCTGCGCGGGGACCCGGACCGGCCGCTGCTGCCGCCGGAGCAGCTGTTCCTGCAGGCCGAGGCCTTCTTCCTGGCTACCCGCGACCATCCGCGGATCGACCTTCGCACCACTGCCGCGCCGGGCGACGCGCGCGGCGACGGCAGCGAACTAGCGGCGGCCGGGGCCAGCGCGCCGCTGCCAGTGCTGGCGATCGACCGCAAGGCCGATCGGCCGCTCGACCGCCTGCTCGCCTTCTGCGATGCCTTCGCCGGCGACGGCGGGCGCACGATGCTGGTGGCCGAGAGCCTCGGCCGGCGCGAGACGCTGCTGCAGCTGCTCGCCGAGCATGGCGTCGTCCCGCCAGCCGTCGACGGGCTGGCGGGCTTCCTCGAAGGCAAGGCGCCAGTCACCATCGGCAACGGCCCGCTGTCGGGCGGCTTCATTCTGCCGCAGGCGCGCATGGCCTTCATCACCGAGGCGGAGGTCTATGCGCTGACCGCACGCAACCGGTCCACGCGTGCCGGGCGACGGGTCTCCTCCGAGAACATGCTTCGCGACCTCTCGGAAGTCAAGGTGGGCGACCCGGTGGTACACGAGCAGCATGGCATCGGGCGCTATGCCGGCCTGGTCTCGCTCGACCAGGGCGAGGGCGTGACCGAATTCCTGCAGCTCGACTACGCCGCGGGCGACAAGCTCTACGTGCCGGTCGCCCAGCTGCATCTGATCAGCCGCTACACCGGCGGCGCGCCCGAATCGGCTGACCTGCACCGACTGGGCAGCGGCCAGTGGGAGAAGGCACGCCGGCGCGCGGCGAAGAAGGCCCGCGACACCGCCGCCGAACTGCTCAACCTCTACGCGCAGCGCGCCGCGCGCAAGGGCCACGCGTTCCGGCTGAAGGAGCACGACTACCAGGCGTTCGCAGACGGCTTCCCGTTCGAGGAGACGCCGGACCAGCAGGCTGCGATCGAGGCGGTCATCGCCGACCTGTCGCGCGGCAAGCCGATGGACCGACTGGTATGCGGCGACGTCGGCTTCGGCAAGACCGAGGTCGCGCTGCGCGCGGCGTTCGTCGCGGTCAACGAGGGCAAGCAGGTGGCGGTGCTGGTACCGACCACGCTGCTCGCCGAGCAGCACCACCAGACCTTCTCCGACCGCTTCGCCGAGTGGCCGGTGAAGCTGGCCGAACTGTCGCGCTTCCGCTCGGCGAAGGAGCAGGCAGCGGCGCTCGCCGGGCTGGCCGAGGGGAAGATCGACATCGCGATCGGCACGCACCGGCTGATCCAGCCGGACGTGAAGTTCAGCAACCTCGGGCTGGTGATCATCGACGAGGAGCACCGCTTCGGCGTGCGACAGAAGGAGCGGCTCAAGGCACTGCGCGCGGAGGTCGACGTGCTGACCCTGACCGCGACGCCGATCCCGCGCTCGCTGGCGATGGCAATGGAAGGCCTGCGCGACTTCTCGGTGATCGCGACCGCGCCCGAGAAGCGGCTGGCGATCAAGACCTTCGTGTCGCGCACCTCCGACGGGCTGCTGCGCGAGGCCTGCCAGCGCGAGCTCCGGCGTGGCGGGCAGATCTACTTCGTTCACAACGACATCGGCACCATCGCCACGCTCGAGGAAAGGCTGCTGCGACTGATCCCCGAGGCACGCATCCGCATCGCCCATGGCCAGATGCGTGAACGCGAACTCGAGTACGTCATGCGCGACTTCTACCAGCAGCGGTTCAACCTGCTGCTGTGCACGACGATCATCGAGACCGGCATCGACGTACCGAGCGCCAACACGATCATCATCGACCGCGCCGACCGGTTCGGCCTCGCCCAGCTGCACCAGCTGCGCGGCCGCGTCGGCCGCTCGCACCACCAGGCCTATGCCTACCTGCTCACGCACGACGAGGCGCCGGTGAGCGCCGATGCGCGCAAGCGCCTGGACGCGATCCAGATGATGGAGGAGCTCGGTTCGGGCTTCTACCTGGCGATGCACGACCTGGAGATCCGCGGCGCCGGCGAAGTGCTCGGCGACAGCCAGTCGGGCGAGATGCAGGCGGTGGGCTTCGGCATGTACACCGAGATGCTGTCCTCAGCGGTACGCTCGCTGCGCGCCGGGCGCGAACCGGACCTCGACGCGCCGCTGGCGGTCACCACCGAGATCAACCTGCACGCGACCGCGGTGCTGCCCGACACGTACTGCGCGGATGTCCACGAAAGGCTCGTGCTCTACAAGCGGCTGGCCAACTGCGAGACGCTCGACGACCTCAATGCACTCTCCGAGGAACTGGTCGACCGCTTCGGCCTGCTCCCCGAGCCAGCGCGCACGCTGGTCGACACGCACCGCCTGCGCATCCTGTCCAGGCCGCTGGGCGTGCTGCGCATCGACGCCGGCGCGAGCGCGGTGCAGATACAGTTCATCCCCAACCCGCCGGTCGACCCCCAGAAGGTGATCGCGCTGGTCCGCAGCCGGCCGGGCCACCGCCTGGCCGGTTCCGAAAAGCTGCGCATCGACGTCCCGCTCGCCAGTACGGCGGAACGGGTCGAGTTGCTGCGCAAGACCCTGCAGGCGCTCCAATGACCACACACGAAACGCCCGACGCCCTTGTCGTGCAGGGAGTCGATGTCGAGACCCGCGCGCTGAAGATGCTCGCCACGCTGACCGGGGCGCGCTCGATCGCCGGGTTGGGCAACGGCGCGTTCCGGCTGGTAGGGGCCGGTCCGCACGAGCATATCGCCGGCTTCTGCGCCGCCGAGAAGCTCGACTGGGCGTGGGTACCAGCGGCGCGCCGGCTCGACGCACTGAAGCTCGCCGTGTTCGACATGGATTCCACGCTGATCACGATCGAGTGCATCGACGAGCTGGCTGACTTCGCCGGCTGCCGCGACAAGGTGTCAGAGATCACCGCGGCAGCGATGCGCGGCGAACTGGACTACCCGTCCAGCCTGCGCCGGCGGGTGAAGCTGCTGGCCGGGATCGACGCGAGCGCGCTGGACACGGTGTACCGCGAACGACTGCGCTTCTCGCCGGGCGCGGAGAGCCTGCTGCGCCGGCTGCGCACGCTGGGCGTGCGCACGCTGCTGGTGTCCGGCGGCTTCACCTACTTCACCGACCGTGTGTGCGAGCAGTTGCAGATCGACCACGCCCGTTCGAACCGGCTGGTGATCGAGGATGGCCGGCTGACCGGCGAGATCGAGGGCGACATCGTCGACGCCGACGCCAAGGCCGCCGAACTGGCGAGCCACGCGCGCCACCTCGGCATCGGCGCCTCCGGCGTGCTCGCGGTCGGCGACGGCGCGAACGACCTCAAGATGATGGCGCTCGCCAGCACCAGCGTCGCCTGGCGGGCGAAGCCGGCGGTGCAGGCTGCGGCGACGCATGCCATCAACCACGCCGGCCTGGACGGCGTGCTGAACCTGTTCAACCCGGCTGCCGACTAGCGGGCGGAGGACGCGGTGGCACAGGCAATGCTCGATGCACTGATCATCGGCGGCGGCCACAACGGGCTCACCTGTGCCTGCTATCTCGCGGCCGCCGGCCTGAAGGTACGGGTACTCGAGCGCCGGTCCGTACTCGGCGGCGCCGCGGTGACCGAAACATTCCATCCCGGCTTCCGGAATTCAGCGCTGTCCTACACGGTCAGCCTGCTCAACCCGGTCGTGATCCGGGACCTGAGGCTCGCCGAGCACGGGCTGCGCGTGCTGGAGCGCCCGCTCGCGAACTTCCTGCCGCTGTCCGATGCTGCCTTCCTGAAGGTGGGTGGCGGACTGGCCGCGACACAGGCCGAGGTGGCGAAGTTCTCGCCGCGAGATGCCGCCCGGCTGCCCGAGTACCACGAGCGCCTGGAGCATGTCGCCGACGTGCTGCGCGGCATCGTGCTGGAGACGCCACCCAACGTGGGCGGTGGCATGGGTGAGCTGCTGCGCGCAATATCCGCCGGCAACCGGGTGCGGCGACTGTCGATGCCGCAGCGGCGCGACCTGCTCGACCTGGTCGCCAAGAGCGCGGGCGATCTGCTCGACGGCTGGTTCGAGTCCGAGCCGATCAAGGCTGCACTGGGCTTCGACGCAGTGGTCGGCCACTACGCGAGCCCGTACACACCGGGCAGCGGCTACGTGCTGCTGCACCACTGCTTCGGCGAGGTGAACGGCCGGCGTGGTGCCTGGGGACATGCGGTCGGTGGCATGGGGTCGATCACGCAGGCAATGGCGACCGAGGCGCGGCACCGCGGGGTCGAACTGACCACCGAGGCCGCGGTCACCGGGGTGCTGGTGCGCGCGGGTCGGGTCCGGGGCGTGGTGCTGGCCGACGGCACCGAGGTACACGCACGCTGCGTCGTGTCCAACGTGAACCCGAAGCTCCTCTACCGCGACCTCGTGCCGCAGGACAGCCTCGACCCGGAGTTCCGGCAGCGCGTGGCCGGGCACCGCAACGGCTCGGGCACGGTCCGGATCAACGTCGCGCTGTCCGAACTGCCCGACTTCACCTGCCTGCCCGGCACAGGCGTCCACCACCAGTCGGGCATCATCTGCGCGCCCTCGCTCGCGTACATGGAGCGCGCCTTCTTCGATGCCCGGGCCGAGGGCCTCGCCCGCGAGCCGATCGTCGAAGTACTGATCCCGAGCACGGTCGACGATTCGCTCGCCCCGCCCGGCCAGCACGTGGCGAGCCTGTTCTGCCAGCAGTTCGCACCGGAACTGCCCGGCGGCCGTTCCTGGGACGATGCAAAGGCCGAGGCCGTGCGCCGGGCATTCGCGGTGGTCGACCGCTTCGCGCCGAACTTCAGCCGTTCGGTGATTGCCTTCAAGGCGAACACGCCGCTCGACCTGGAGCGCGAGTACGGTCTGGTCGGCGGCGACATCTTCCATGGCGCACTCACGCCCGACCAGCTCTACAGCGCGCGCCCCTTCCTCGGCCACGCCGACTACCGAGGCGCGCTGCCGGGGCTCTACCTGTGCGGATCGGGCACCCATCCGGGTGGCGGCGTCACCGGCGCGCCCGGGCACAACGCCGCGCGCGAGATCGTGCGCGACTGGAAGCGCGGCCGCCTGCGCGGCTGAGCGCAGGGCGGCACGGTGGCTGGACGGCGAAAGCGCGCGATGGCGGCCGCCCGCCGCGGGAGGTATCCTCCACGACCATGGACCATCGCTCCCAGTCTCGCCTGAACGGCCTCTGCGGCTACGTCGTCGACCGCGTCACCCACCTGCGCGGCGATGCCGACTGGCTCTCGGCGCGGCTCGCCGATCCGACGAGCCGGGTGGTGCCGGTGTGGCGCAACCGCAACCTGATCCGGGGCGGCGACGACCTGTCGGCGGTGATGCTCGACCGCGAGACCGCGGCAGAACTGATCACCGGCTTCGAACCACTCGTGCTGCTCGGCGAGGATGAAGGCATCGCCTACTTCGCGGTCGGCCTGCCCGGGCGCGAGGACGAACTGCACGGGCGGCTGAGTGGCCTTGGCGAGTTCCGCGATCTGCGCGACACCGCCGCGCTGCTGCCTGCACGCGAAGGAGCGCTGCTGGCCCATGCCCGTGCGATGGTGTTCTGGCACCAGACCCACCGGCACTGCGGCAGCTGCGGTTCGCCAACGCGCAGCGCAGAGGCCGGCCACTCGCGCGTGTGCCTGAACGAGGACTGCCGGCGTTCCTGCTACCCGCGCACCGACCCGGCGGTGATCGTCGCGGTAAGCCGCGGCGAGCGCATCCTCCTCGGTCGCAAGCCCGAATGGCCACCGGGACGGTTCTCCACCGTGGCCGGCTTCGTCGAACCGGGCGAGACGCTGGAAGAAGCGGTGGCGCGCGAAGTGAAGGAGGAAACAGGCATCGTCTGCAGCGAGGTCATGTACCACTCGTCGCAGCCGTGGCCGTTCCCGAGCTCGATCATGCTCGGCTTCCATGCGTTCGCCGCGAGCGAAGCGATTACCGTCGACACCACCGAGCTCGACGATGCACGCTGGTTCACGCGGGAAGAGATGGCAGCCGGGCTGATCGACGGCAGCTTCCTGCTGCCGCGCAGCCTGTCGATCTCGTTCCGCCTGATCGAGGACTGGTTCGACGCGGGCCGCACCGCCGGCATGCCGACCCTGCGCGATCTGGGCGCTGGCCGCACCTGGTAGCCACCGTCAGATCAGGTCGAACAGGTTCAGGTTCTGCACCTGCACGAATGACTTCTGCGCAGCCTCCAGCAGCGTGCGCTGCAGCGTGAGGTCGCTGAGCGCGCGCGCATAGTCGACGTCACGCAGCGCGCTCACCGTCTCCTCGAACTGGACTGCAAGGTCGGCATGGGTCGCCGCAGTGGCGTCGACTTCCTTCATTCGTGCACCCACAGCGGTCTGCACTTCAAGCGCACGGTCGATCGCCTGGTCGATGTTGGCCAGCGCAACGCCCAGGTCGTTGGTGAGCCTCGCGCTCTGGGACGCGGTGCTGATCGTGGTCGACAGCGCGTTCACCAGGTTGTTGACCGTGCTGAACACGCTCTGCGTCGGGCTCTGCCGGAGCAGGAAGGTGTCCGCGTCGCCCGGGTTGCCCTGGATGGTCACCGTCGCGCCGTAGTCGAACGCCGGTTCCGCGCCCTGGCGGCGCAGGTCGATCGCGGCGCCCGGGGTGAATGTCCGCAGGTACGGCCCGGTGGCCGAGGCGGCCGCACCGGTCAGCAGCGAGTTGCCACTGACGTTGTCGACCAGGTCGTAGGTCGTGGTCGCCGGGTTGGTCGCGGTATCCACGTCGAAGCGGATGGTGAAGTTCGACGGGTTCCCCGTGGCGTTCCAGGTGGCCGGATCGCTCACCGCCCCGATCCCGATGGTCCCGGTCCCGGTGTTGGCGGTGCCCGCGGTGGCGGCGAAGTCGCCGTTGCCGGTACGGATGCGCTGGAACACCTCGGACCCGGCATCGCTGACCGGCACGTAGCGCGACGCGCTGACCTGCAGCAGCCGCTGCCCCTGGTCCCCGGCGTACTGGACATCGCCTGGCGAGGCCTCGGAGAACGGCTGGGTCTGCCCCCGGTAGCCCGAGAACAGGTAGTTGCCCTGGCCATCGGTGGCGTTGGCGAACGACAGCAGTTCCTGGTAGCTGCCGCGCAGTTCGCGCGCGAGGATGGCGCGCCCACTGTCGCCCAGGGTCGCATTGCCGGCATTGACGATCGTGGTGCGCACGTCCTGCAGCGCCCGGATCACGCCCTGCAACGACTGCTCGGCAGTCGCCAGCGACGCGGTGGCCGAGGCCGCGTTCTCGACGAACTGCTGGTTCAAGGCCTGCGCCTGCGAAAGGTCCAGGATACGCCCGGCGGCGATCGGGTCGTCCGACGGCGTGACCACGCGCCGCCCGGTAGACACCTGCTGCTGCACTTCGAGCATCGTGCGCTGCCGGTCGTTGATGCTGGCGATGCCCTGGTCGAACAGGGTGCTGGTGCTGATTCGGATTCCCATTTCGCGGGGGCGGCTTCCGTCAGTTGATGGCGAGGATCGAATCGAACAGCCTGGAGGACACCGAGATCAGCTTGCTCGCCGCCTGGTAGGCCTGCTGGAAGCGGATCAGGTTGGCCGCCTCCTCGTCGAGGTTCACCCCTGCGACCGATTGCTGGGCGACCCGGGTCTCCTTCAGGATGCCGGCCAGCGCGGTGCCGGTCACCTTCACCTCGCTGGCGATCGCCCCGACGCTGCCGACCATCGCGCTGTAGGCGGTCTGGAAGGTGCTCGCGCCACCGTCCAGCCCGGGCACCGACTGCAGCCCGGCCAGCAGCAGCGCGTTGCGGTTGTCGGTACGGCCGCCTGTGTTGGCCTGGACCACCAGCGTGTCCGAGGCCTCGGGCCTGCCGGCCAGGCGCGTCGACCAGCCGTTGTAGCTGAGGGTCATGCCTGGCGTGTAGGCGACGTTGCTGGCCAGCGTGGTCGCGGCCGTGTTGTCGACCACGTTGAACGTGCTCGGCGGGTCGTTGAACGTGAGGGTGACCGTGTTCGACAGCGCCCCGTTGAGCGGCGGCTGGGTGGCCGCATCAACCACCGGCGCCTCGATGGTGGCCGAACCGAGGTTGGACACCGTCGCGAGAGCGCGCACCGGGGCGGCGGCGGCGATCAGCGACGGATCGCCAATCGCCAGCGCAAGCTCGCGCGCGCCCAGACGCGTGGGCTGCACCAGCCAGCTGTTGCCGCTGGCGGGTGTGCCCGCCCCGGCCGACAGCGTGACGCCATCGACGGTCGCAGGCAGCGTGGCGAACGGCCCGCTGGTCACGTTGTCGCCCAGCCGGGTCACCGTGTACGCGGTGCCGTCGAAAGAGACCCGGTAGTCGCTCAACGTCAGTGCCGAGGCGTCGACGAGCGTCGCGTCGATCGTGGAGCTGGTGCCGGCGGCGGGAATCACCGTCGGCGCGGGCACCCGGAAGAAATCCCCGCCAGCCACGCCGTTGAGGTCCTGTCCGATCCGGTGCTGCTCGTTGAACATCATGCCCAGCCCGACCGCGATCCGCCCCAGGGCGTTCTGGGCGGGGTCGAGCGACTCGCTGCGGAACTGCAGCAGTGCGCCGAGGCTGCCGCCGGTGATGCTGCGGCTGTCGATCGGCACCGGTGCACCGTTGAACAGGTAACCGACGTCGAGCTGCCGAGGGTCGTCGGCGTTGGCGACTGCCGCCAGCGATAGCGCAGCCTCGCCGACCACCAGCGCCTGGCCGGTGCCGATGGTGACGTTGTAGCCCCCGTCGGACTGACGGATCACCTGCGCGGACACCAGCTTGTTCAGCTCGAGCACGAGGTTGTCGCGCTGGTCGAGCAGGTCGTTGGGCTGCAGCGGACTGCTGCCGGCCAGGGTGGCGATGCGGCCGTTGAGCCGCGCGATCTGGCTGGCGATCGAGTTGATGGCCTCCACCGTGCCGGACACCTCAATGTTGACGCCAGAGCGCAGGTCCGTCAGTCGCTGGTCCAGCGCGCCGAAGCGTGACACCAGCGCACCGGTCTCCGACAGTAGCGCCTGCCGGGACGTGGTGGTGCCCGGGCTCGCCGAAAGGTCCTGCACCGCGCGGAAGAACTCCTGCATCGCGGGCGACAGGCCCGAGGCCGGGTCGGCGACCAGGTTGTTGATCTGGTTCACCTGCGCGGCGTAGGTGTCGTAGAAGGAGACCTGGGTCTGAGCGAGTTGCGTCTGCCGGTCCAGCACTTCGCTGTACGCGCGGCGGACGTTGTCGACCTCGACGCCGCGGCCGAAGAAACCGCCTCCGGACAGTTGCGGCAGCTGGGGAGACGTGTCGACACGCTGCCGGTGGTAGCCGGCAGTGGAGGCATTGCTGATGTTGTGGCCCGTGGTGACCAGCCCTGCCTGTGCGGCGTTGAGCGCGGTCAGGCCGATGTTCATGACGCTACCGGACATGTGCGTCTCCCTGCCGCAGTATCGGCATCGGCTGGCCGTTCTTGACCTCGCCCGTGGGCGCAACACCGGCACGCGCTGCCGCCTCGGCCGACAGCGCGCGCGCGCGCTCGATCTGCGCGAGCACCTTGTCGGCCAGCCCGATGCCCGGGCCACTGGCGATCCGGTTGGCAAGCTGTTCGTCGAGCAGCCCGGTGTACATGCGCGACTCGTTGCTGTCGAACAGCCCCTCTCCGTCGCCACGCTGGGCCTCACGCATGCTCTTGAGCAACTGGTTCAGGAACAGCGACTCGAACTGCCGGGCCGCTGCCTGCGACGCCTTCGGGTCGTCGGCGCGTGCCTTCGAGCGAAGCGCACCCAGTGCATTGGGGTCGAGCGAAGAACTGGACGGCACGAACTTCGCGTCCATCAGATGATCTCCAGTTCGGCCTGCAACGCACCGGCCGCGCGCATCGCCTGCAGGATCGACAGCAGGTCCTGCGGGCTGACTCCCACAGCGTTGAGCGCGCGCACCACCTCGGCCAGCGACGGGCTGGCCGGGATCTGCACCAGCTGGCCGCGGTCGGACTTGATCTCGATGTTCGCGCTCTCGGTCACGACCGTCTGACCGCCAGAGAGCGCGCCGGGCTGGCTCACGCCAGGCGTGCTGCTGATGGTCACCGACAGACTTCCGTGCGCCACCGCGCAGGGCAGCACGGTCACCAGCTGATTCATCACGACCGACCCGGTGCGCGCATTGATGATCACCCGCGGCGAGGCTTCTGCCCGCGCGACCGGCAGATTCTCCAGGGTGGCGAGGAAGCCCACCCGCTGGTGCGGATCGACCGGGGCCTGCACCCGGACATGCCGCGCATCGAGTGCCTGCGCGATGCCGTTGCCGAACTGGTTGTTGACGGCCGTGGCCAGCCGGTTGGCGGTGGTGAAGTCCGCGTCGCGCAGCTCCAGGTTGACGAACTCGCCCTGCCCGACCGGCGTGGCAGGCGTGCGCTCGACGGTGGCGCCGTTCGGTATGCGGCCGGAATTGAGCTGGTTCACCTGCACGCTGGAACCGCCTGCGGCCGCACCCGCGCCGCCGAGCAGGATGTTGCCCTGCGCGACCGCGTAGATCTGTCCGTCGGCTCCGCGCAGCGGTGTCATCAGCAGCGTGCCACCGCGCAGGTTGCGCGCATTGCCCATCGAGGACACCGTGATGTCGAGCGTCTGCCCGGGCCGGGCGAACGCGGGCAGCGAGGTCGTGACCATCACCGCCGCGACGTTGCGCAGCTGCAGGTTCGTGCCCGGCGGCAGCTGGACGCCGAGCTGGTTGAGCATGCTCACGATGCTCTGCACGGTGAACGGCGTCTGCGTGGTCTGGTCGCCGCTGCCGTCCAGCCCCACCACGATGCCATAGCCGACCAGCTGATTGGGACGTGCGCCCTGCAGCGACGCGAGGTCCTTGATGCGGTTCTGGCTCCATGCAAGGCCGCTGCCGGCGCCCAGCAGTGCGCACAGCAGGGCGAGCAGCAGCAGGCGCGCCGGCGCGCGCTGCCTGCGCGGGCGTGCATCGCGCAGCATGCGCGTGCGGCCGAGGCCGGGCTGGATGCTGCCAGCCAGGGCACTGGCCCGGATGCCGTGGACGGCGTTACGCACGTTCATGTCGGAGGCCTCAGAACGGCAGAAAGGTGAGGAACATGCGCGCCAGCCACGCCATGCGCTGGGCCTCGCTGATGTAGCCGGAACCTCGGAACTCGATGCGGGCGTCGGCCACGCGGGTCGAGGACACCGAATTCGACGCGGTCACGCTGTTCGGGTTCACCACGCCCGAGAAGCGGATGTACTCGGTGTTGGTCCCGATGGCCACCTGCTTCTCGCCGGACACCAGCAGGTTGCCGTTGGGGAACACCTCGATCACCGTCACCGCGATGTTGCCGGTCAGGATGTTGTTGGTCGAGGCGCCGCCGCTGCCCGCGTGCGAATTGCTGGAGGCGGCGCTGACGTCGAGGCCCTGGAAGGTCTTGCCCAGGATGCCGGAGATCGAGGGCACGCTGGCGGTGGTCTCGCCCTCGCGGCTGGCGCGACTCGAGGTGGTGTTGCTCGCCTGGAGACGCTCCTCGATGCTGATCATCAGCGTGTCGCCGACGAACCGGGCGCGCCGGTCGCTGAACAGCAGCAGACGGGCCGTTCCGTCCTGGAAGATCGCGCCGTCGGCCGGCGCCGGTCGCGCCTGCTGCTCGGGGCGCACGCTCATCGGCTGGTGCACGTTGGTTGGCGGAACGGTGCTGCAGCCGGCGGCGGCAAGCAGCGCGAGGATCGGGCAACGGCGCGCAAGGCCGTGGCGCAGCAGGGAACGAAGGCGTGGGCTCATGGTCGGCTCGGTTCGGCGGAGGTCTCGGTCTGCAGGTCGGCGCTCAGAGCTGCGTCAGCTTCTGCAGCATCTGGTCCGAGGACTGGATCGAGCGGGAGTTGATCTCGAAGGCACGCTGGGCGGTGATCAGGTTCACCAGTTCCTCGGTCACGTTGACGTTGGAGGTCTCGACGAAGCCCTGGTTCAGGGCGCCCAGCCCGTTGGTGCCGGGCACATTCGTCTGGGCAGTGCCCGATGCGGCGGTCTCGAGGAAGAGGTTCTCGCCGCGCGCCTGCAGGCCGGCCGGATTGATGAAGTTGGCGAGCTGGATCTGGCCGACCTGGGTCGGTGCGCTCGCGCCCGCGGCCAGCACGCTGACCGTCCCGTCGCTGCCGATCGTGATGCTCAGCGCGTTGGGCGGGATGGTGATGGTCGGCTGCAGCGGGTAGCCGCTGGAGGTGACGAGCTGGCCCTGGTTGTCGAGCTGGAACGCGCCGTCGCGGGTGTAGGACACCGAGCCGTCTGGCAGTGTCACCTGAAAGAAGCCGTTGCCGTTCACCGCCAGGTCGAGCGGGTTGCCGGTGTTCTGCAGGTTGCCCGTCGTGAAGATGCGGGCGGTGGCCACCGGCCGCACGCCGGTGCCCAGCTGCAGTCCGGAAGGGACCTGCGTCTGCTGGGTCGACTGCGCGCCCGGCTGGCGCAGCGTCTGGTACAGGAGGTCCTCGAACACCGGCCGCTGGCGCTTGAAGCCGTTGGTGCTGACGTTGGCCAGGTTGTTCGAGATGACGTCGACGTTGGTCTGCTGGGCCTCGAGACCGGTCTTGGCAACCCACAGTGAGCGGATCATGCTTGGCTTTCGGGAATCAGGCGTTGAGGTTGAGCAGTTGCGCCGCCGCACGCGCGTTCTGGTCGGCGGTCTGCACCAGTCGGATCTGCAGTTCGAACTGCCGGGCGTGCGAGATGATGTCGGTGATCGCAGAGACGGCGTTCACGTTGCTGCGCTCGAGCGCGCCCGAGGCGAGCACGACGTCCTCGGCTACGGATGCTGGCTGCCTGCTCGACAGGCGGAACAGCCCGTCGTCGCCGCGGACCAGCTCGCGCTCGGCGGGATCGACCAGCTTGATCCGGCCGACCGCGTTGGTGATGTTCGGCACGCCGGCCGTCGGGATGGTCGATACCGTGCCATCGCGGCCGATGCTGATCCGCGTGTCGGGCGGGATCGCGATCGGCCCCCCGTCGCCGAGCACGTTCAGCCCGGTCTTGGTCTGCAGCTGCCCATTGGCGTTGATCTCCAGTGCGCCGCTGCGCGTGTAGGCCTCGCTGCCGTCCGAGGTCTGCACCGCGATCCAGCCGCGCCCCTCGACCGCGATGTCGAGCGCGCGGCCGGTGTGGTCGATCGGCCCGGGCGCGAAGTTCGTGCCCACCGTCGAGTCGACGACGAAGGTACGCGTCGGCTGACCCGGCCCGATCACCGCGGCCGCGCGCGCGGTGTTGTACTGCGCGCGGAATCCGTCGGTGGACACGTTGGCGAGGTTGTGCGAGGTCGACGCCTGCCGCGACAGCGCATGCTTGGCGCCGTTCATCGCGAGGTAGATCAGTCGGTCCATTCAGGGCTCGGGGATGGGATTCTGCCGGGGCGGGGCGTGCAGACGCTCAGCGCAGGTTCACAAGCGTCTGCATCACCGCGTCGTTGGTCTTGATCGTCTGCGCGTTGGCCTGGTAGTTGCGCTGCGCGGTGATCAGGTCCACCAGCGCCTCGGTCAGGTCGACGTTGCCCTCCTCCAGCGCCGCCGATTGCAGCGAGCCGAGCGTGCCGCTGCCCGGCGTCCCGGTGACCGGCAGGCCGGAGCGCGGCGTCTCGGCGTACTGGCCGTCTCCCAGCGGGTTGAGGCCCTGCGCGTTGACGAAGGTCGACAGGACTACCTGCCCGAGGTTGCGCGTCTGGCCGTTGGTGTAGCGGCCGCGGAGCAGTCCGTCTTCGCCGATGTTGAAGCCGGCCAGCTTGCCGGAGGTGAAACCGTCCTGGCTGAGCGCGGTCACGCCGAAGTCCGAGCCGTACTGGGTCGAACCCGAGAAGTTGAAGGTGAGGGTGAGCGGCGTGGCAGCGCCGCCCGACACCGGCAGGGTGACGCCGGTCACCGGCATGGTGGTGGCGAGCTGGCCGGTATTCGAGAAATCGATCGTCGCGGGCAGGCCAGTCAGGTTGGGGGTGGCCGAGTTGTCGACCGTCCCGTACAGGTTCCACTGGCCGGCGGTGGCGGTGCGCACGAAGAACAGCTCGATCACGTGCGGGTTGCCGAGCGAGTCGTAGACCGTGCTCGCGGTGGTGTTGGTGTAGGTCGACGGATCGTTGGCGTTGAACGGCGCGGTGATCGCCGGCTTGCGCGAATCCAGGTTGAACACCGCCTCGAACTGGGAGGTTGGCGTCGGCGCGACGTCCGCGGTGGAGATGCGCAGCGGCTCCGGCTGGCTGGGCAGGATCGTGCCGGAGATGTCGGCGACGTAGCCGGTCAGGTTGTAGCCGGCGGCGTTCACGATGTAGCCGGCGTTGTCCGTCTGGAACTCGCCGTTGCGGGTGTAGGACACCGCGCCGTTCTGTTCCATCCGGAAGAAGCCGCTGCCGGAGATCGCCACGTCGAGCGGATTGTTGGTCACGCTGATCGTGCCCTGCGTGAAGTCCTGGGAGACGCTCGCCACCTTGATGCCGATGCCGACCGAGTTCGAGCCGCCGCCGCTGAGCGAGGCCGCCATCACGTCGGCGAACTGCGCACGTGATCCCTTGAACGCGGTCACGTTCGCGTTGGCGACGTTGTTGCCGATCACATCGAGGTCGCGCGCCGCGCTGTTCAGTCCACTCAGTCCGGTCTGGAAGCTCATCGGGTTGTCTCCTGTTTCCTGTGTGGGGTGATCCGTTCCCGGATCGGGAAGGTCGGGTAGGGTGTGCCGCTCGACGGCGGCGTGATCAGTCGATCCGCCGCACCTGCGACACCTCGGCGGCACCGAGGCCGCGCAGGTTCAGCAGCGAGGACGCGCCCCGCATGCTCACGCTGTCGACGTGGCCGGCGACCAGTCCTCCGGCCTCCACGGGCCTGCCGCTCGCGGTGGCGGTGATGCGCAGGGTGTAGTCGGCGCCGGGCAGGCGTTCACCAGCATCGTTGCGGCCGTCCCAGCTGAAAGTCGAAGTGCCCTGAGGCAGGGCGCCGAAGGACAGGTTGCGCACGGGGCGACCGCTGGCGTCCACGATCGCAACGCCCACCTTGTCGGCGGCGGACGAGAGCTCGACGCCGACGGTCACCGGGCCCGCGCCGTCGAAGCGCACCAGGTCGCTGGACACCACCACCGTGCGACCGATCAGCGATGCGCTCTGGCTGGTCGAACTCGAGGTGGCCAGGCTCGACAGCGACGCGTTGAGCTTCTCGATGCCGCTCACGGTGCTGATCTGCGCGAGCTGGGCGGTGACCTGCGCGTTGTCCATCGGGTTCATCGGGTCCTGGTTGCGCATCTGCGTGACCAGGAGTTTCAGGAATCGGTCCTGGCTCTCGTCGGCGGTGGAACTGGCCAGGGTGCCGCCCACGGCCGAGCGCGGCAGGACGCTCGCATTGCTGTTCACGGCGGGCAGGACGGTGGACATGTACGGGCTCCCGGAGGCAAATGTTCGATCAGGTCTGCAGCAGCGACAGCGTGCGCAGGGTCATCGTCTTGGCCGCGTTCATCACGTCGGCATTGGTCTGGTAGGCCCGCGACGCCGAGATCATGTTGACCATCTCCTCCACCGCGTCGACGTTGGGCATCGTCACGTAGCCGCGGGCATCGGCCAGCGGATGGTTCGGGTCGTACTGCAGGCGCGGTGGCGACGGATCCTCGATCACCTGCGCCACGCGCACGCCAACCGCCGAGCGGTCGCGGCCGACCGGCTGGGCACTGAACACGACCTGCTTCGCCTTGTAGGCACCGCCCGCGGCGCTCGCCGCGCTGTCCACGTTGGCAAGGTTGCTGGCCACGACGTTCAGGCGCCTGGACTGCGCGGTCATCGCGGAACTGGCGATCTCGAACACGGCATTCATCGACATGGGGAACTCGCTCGCTTGCGGGGGTGGCGGGTAGGGGGCGGGACTACTGGCCGGAGATCGCGCGCTGCAAGCCGCTCACGCGCGACTGCATGAAGGCGACGTCCGCCTG
This sequence comes from Betaproteobacteria bacterium, assembly GCA_947458835.1. Classification (GTDB taxonomy): domain Bacteria; phylum Pseudomonadota; class Gammaproteobacteria; order Burkholderiales; family CAIKXV01; genus CAIKXV01. The sequence continues at coordinate 17,334 of CANHBC010000041.1, forward strand.
GTACTTGATCGAGTTCTCGGTGAAGCGGGCCATCTCGATGTTCATGTCGACCGTGTTGCCGTCGATGGAGCCCTGCGCCACCGGGCGGAAGCGCACGCCGTTGGCGCCTGCCGCTGCCGCGGCAGGCGCCAGGTGCGCGCCGTGGGTCTGCGCCATCGAGAATCCACGCTCACCCGACTGGATGCGCCGCAGTTGTTCGCGGAAGTCGATGTCCCGCGCCTTGTAGTTCGGCGTGTCGGCGTTGGCGATGTTGGTGGCCAGCACCTGCTGGCGCGCCGCGCGCAGGTTCATCACCTGCAGGCGGTAATCGAAGTGCTGGTCGAGGCGGCTGGTCATCATGGCAAGGCGGCGCGGCGGGTCGGGGACAACTACCCTTTTGCGATTACCGTGCCAGCGCGCGAAGATTCCGGAAAAGCTTTTCCGCTCAGCATCTTGCTGCATCCCACCGCGCCGGGCGCGGACACCGGGCGGGTTGCCGCCGCGGCATTGGTTGCCGCCAGCGGCAACCAATGCCACGCGTGGCCGGGCGAGTTCAGCCGTCGACGAACACCCGGTTCTTGCCGGCCTGCTTCGCGCGGTACATCGCCTGGTCGGCCCGCCTGACCATGTCGGCCTCGGACTCGCCGGGCCTGAACTGGGCGACGCCGGCGCTGAAGGTGATCAGCAGCTTCTCGTTGTTGGCGAGGAAGAACTGCTTGGTCAGCTCGCGCTGCAGGCGCTCGATCGCGAGCCTGCCCGCGTCCAGCGCCGTCTCCGGCAGGAGCAATACGAACTCCTCGCCGCCGAAACGGCCGATGCTGTCGCTCGGACGAAGCAGGGCCTTGACCACTCTCACCAGGTGCACCAGTGCCGCATCTCCGGCATGGTGGCCGTGCGTGTCGTTGAGGCGCTTGAAGTTGTCCAGGTCGATCACCGCGACGCACAGCGCGTTGCCGTAGCGCTCGGCGCGCGCAGCCTCGCGCGCCAGCGCCTCGTCCAGGCCGCGCCGGTTGAGGCTGCCGGTCAGCGCATCCTCCCTCACCTTCTCGCTGATCTCGCCCAGTTCGGTCTCGAGCTCGCGGATCCTGGTCTCCGCTGCCTCCGCCTGACTGCGAGCGGCGGTGACATCGTCACGGGAGCGCAGCGCCTCGCGCTGCATGGTGCGGATGTCGATCATCAGCCCGTCGAGCACCGACTTCAGGCTGCCGATGTCCTTCGACTGCTCGATCCGTTCCGCATACACGCCGATCTTGTCGTGGTAGAGCGTCGTGCTGTCGGAGATCTCGCCCAGGCGCTCGATGAAGATGCTTACCATGTCCTTCAGCGTGCTCTTAGCCTCCGCCAGGCCGTGCCTGAGCGTGCCCTGTCTGAGGATGATCTCGCGGAAGCGCGTCCGCGCATCGGACAGCATCTGCGGGGTGAGCGGCTGGGCCATCAGCTGGCGCATCACTTCGACCTGCCCGCCGACCCACTGGTCGTCATCGACCAGTTCGCCGATGTTCTCCACCAGCAGCCCGACCAGCCCCATCAGGTCGGGCACCAGCCGGCCATCGAGGCTGCGCGAGTCCGAAGCCGTCTTCCAGAAGGCTTCCAGGCGCTCGGCGAGCCGGTTGCACGCCTGGGGCGACTCGGCCCCGGCCGCCAGTTCGGCGAGTTCCACCAGTTCGGCGTTGCGCGCGGGATCGGCCGCGAAGCGCGGCGCCACGTCGTTGCGCAGCACTTCGGACAGCAGGCGACGCAACGTCTCGGCCGAGGAGACGGGCGTGCCATCCACCTCGAGCCGTGCGAGCGCACTGGCCGCGAGGGGCATCGCCCCGCCCTCGCCTGCGTCGACCGGCGCGAGGCCTGCAGCGCCACCCGACAGGGTCGCGTCGGTGCCCCCGCCGGGATGCCGAAGCACGAGGATCTCCGATCCGAAGGCCTTCCAGTTGCGGCTGACCAGTGCACGCTGCAACCGGGCCACCGGCTCCTTCAGCGAAGGATCGCTGCGCGGGAGTTCCCTCAGGGTCCCGAGCAGCCGCTGCAGCATGTCGTCGACAGGCTGCCCATGGGTGCCGGAGATCTCCTCGTACACCCGCTGGTAATTGTCCGGCGTGGGCGCCAGCTTGCGGATGGCGAGCGTGCGGAGCGTGTCACGGGCGAAGTCAGCAGGATTCTTCCCGGGCGACGCCGGCGGGGCGCCCTGCGCGGCAATCGCCGGTTTAACACGCTGCATGCCTGTTCCGTTCGTAACGCTGACAAGGGGGGGACGGTGCTGTAACGTCCGACCCGTGCGAAACCTTTAGCGGCACTCCCATGAGTCCGGTCACCTGTCGAGAATCCGTTCCTTCATCGATCCGCCGGCTTGCCGCGAGGCATCCGGGGCCTGCCGGCGGCGCACGCCGGCGTGCATGGCCGACCCGCGTGGTGCTCGCCGCAGTGGTGCCCCCCCTGCTCGCCGCCATCGTGGCGATCGCCGCGACGGCCCCGGCCCGGGCGGCCGCCGCACCGGCGAGTGGGCCCTCGGCCGGTGTACCGGCGCCAGTCGCGGGCGAGCGGATCGTGCAGCAGGTGCAGCGGTTCCTGCAGGAGCAGACCGCGGCCCTGCCCGGTGAAGTCCGCATCAGCGTCAATCCACCGGACGAACGTACGCGGCTGGGCAGTTGCGACGAGTTCCAGATCGCACTGGCACCGGGCGCGCGCGCCTGGGGTGCGGTGCCGGTCGGCGTCCGTTGCCTGCGGCCCCAGCCCTGGCAGATCTTCGTGCAGGCGACGGTGCGCGTGTCGGCACCGGTGGTGGTGGCGCTGAGGCCGGTCGCGCCGGGCAGCGTGGTCGACGCGGCCGACCTGGGCAGCCGCATCGAGGAACTGACCGTGCTGCCGGCGTCGGTCCTGCAGGACCCGAACCTCGCGATCGGGCGAGTGGCAGCCATGGCCCTGCAGGCCGGCAGCGTGGTGCGGGCCGAGCACCTGAAGCAGGTGTGGGCGGTGGTGAACGGGCAGAGCGTGCGTGTCGTTTACGAGTCGGCGACGATCAGCGTGACCGCCGACGGGCGCGCCCTGGGCAATGCCGCGGTCGGCCAGGGCGTCGAGGTGCGGGTCGGCTCGGGCAAGACGGTACGCGGCATCGTGCGCTCCACCGGAGTGGTCGTCGTCCAGTAAGATCCCGGGTACGCCCCTTGCGACCTGCAGGGGCCGACCCGGGAGGTCTCCCCATGCCTGACCTGGGTTCTCGCTCACCATACCGGGGCATCGGGCCTGCCGTGCGGGATCCTGCTAAAGGTTACGCACCTCCGGTCGTAAACGAGCACATGAAGATGAAGATCGACAGCGGCGTTCCTTCTTCCACCCCGGTCACCCGCGCGAGCGAGATACCCGGGCGTGCGGGTGCGATCTCGCGTACGCCGGTCTCGGCGGCTGGCGACAGCGTCGAGATCACCAGCCTGTCCGCCCGGCTCAACGAGCTCGAGGGCGTGCTCGCCGGGGTACCGGTGGTCGACAGTGCCCAGGTCCAGGCGATCAAGGACGCGATCAGCGAAGGGCGGTTCCAGGTCGACTCCGAGGTGGTCGCAGACCGCCTGTTGTCGAGCGTGAAGGAACTGCTGCTCCAGCGCGGCCGCACCTGACCGGCGTGACACTGACCGGCAGGCCGGGGCAGCCCCCCGCCGATCCCCGGTCGCGATTCATCGCCGACCTTCAGGCCGAGGCCAACGCATTCACGGCCTTCCACGAACTGCTCCGTACCGAGCAGGCCGCACTGGCCGCGCGCGACGTCGACGCCCTGCTGCAGGTGGTACCGGCGAAGTCGGAGCGGGTCCGTGTCCTCAACGATCTGGCCCGCAGGCGCGTGTCAGCGCTGATAGCGCAGGGCTTTCCGCCCGAACGGTCCGGCATGGCGCAGTGGCTGATCGTGCATGGCGGCGCCGAACGCGATGCGCTGTCGGCCTGCTGGCAGGGGCTGCTCGATACGGCACGGCAGGCGCAGGCACTCAACCGCGAGAACGGCGTGCTGATCGAGACCCGTCTGCAGCACAACCAGCGGCTGATGTCTGCCCTGGCCTCGGGCGTACAACCATCGCTGTACGGCCCGGACGGCCAGACCCGGATCGACGGCTCGGGCCGCAACCTCGGGAAGGTCTGACCTCAGGCGCCAGGCTGAGGCCGGGGCGCCCCGCCCGCCGGCGCTGGCCGTGGCAGCTTCGGCTGCCCGGCCTCCGGCTCGGCCTGGATGATCACCACGACCCGGCGGTTGCGCGCCCGTGCCTCGGCGCTGTCGCCCGGCTCGATCGGCTGGTTGTCGGCATGGCCGCTGGCGGTGAGCCGGGGCGCGGCGATGCCCGCCTCGACGAACAGACGGACCACGGTCGCCGCACGCGACGCGGAAAGCTCCCAGTTCGATGCGAACGCCGACGTGGCGATCGGCACGTTGTCGGTATGGCCCTCGACCGCGATCGCGCCGCGCGTGCGTGCCAGCACCCGCGCGACCTCGGACAGGGTGCGCGTGGCCGCCGGCTCGAGCGCGGACTGGCCCGACCGGAACAGCACGCTGGCATTGATCTCGATCACCAGGCCCTGCCGCGTCTCGCTCACCCGAACCAGACCCGCGCGCACCAGCGGATCGAGCATCGTCGAGAGCTCCGCTCCCAGTTCGCGCATGCGCGCCATCATCGCCCGGATCGTGGCCTCGTCCTCGGGCGAGCCCGGCGCCGGGCCGATGATACCGCCCTGCTCCTGGCCGATGATCGCGCGCGGAACACTGGCCGGGCTCGATGCATTCGGCAGGCGCGAAGGATTCTGGAAGGCCTGCACCAGCGAGTCACTGAGCACCCGGTGCTTGCTCTCGTTGACCTGCGAGATCGCGTACATCACCACGAAGAACGCGAACAGCAGCGTGATGAAGTCTGCGTAGGACACCAGCCAGCGGTCGTGTGGTTCCGGATCCTCGGGCAGACGCTTGCGTGGCATGTGGTCGTTCCCCCGGCTACACCAGGTAACCCTGCAGTCGGACCTCGATCGAGCGCGGGTTCTCCCCGTTGGCGATGCCCACCAGCCCTTCGATCAGCATCTCGCGCATGCTCACCTCGCGCGCGACCAGGGCCTTGATCTTGTTGGCGATCGGAAGGAACACCAGGTTGGCCAGCCCGACGCCGTAGATGGTGGCGACGAACGCCACCGCGATGCCCGCGCCGAGCCGGGCTGGGTCGGTGAGGTTCTCCATCACCTGGATCAACCCCATCACGGCGCCCAGGATGCCGACCGTGGGCGCGTAGCCGCCGGCGGCCTCCCAGACCCTGGCCGCGGCCCGGTGCCGGGCCTCGAAGGCGTTGACCTCCAGTTCCAGCGCCTCGCGCAGCACGTTCGGCTCCGCGCCATCGACCAGCAGTTGCAGGCCCTTGCGCTCGAATGGCTCGATCGAGGCATCGATCGCGGTCTCGAGCGCCAGCAGGCCGCTGCGCCGGGCCACCTGGCTCCAGCCGGCGACACGCCCGATCAGCGCCTTGGGTTCGTGCACCGGCGGCCGGAATACCCAGCGCGCGAGCCGCATTGCATCGGAGAACTGCCCGGCCGTGCTCTGCAGCATCACCGCCCCGGCCGTGCCACCGACCACCACCAGGAACGCGGTCACCTGGAGCAGCGAAGCCGGGTGTCCGCCTTCGAGCACCAGCCCACCGACGATCGCGGCAAGCGCCAGCAGCAGGCCGGAGATGCTGATCCGGTCCATCAGGCCTGCCCGCGTGCAGGGCTGGGTTTGCGCCCGGATGCACTCACGGGTTCTGCGTCCACTCCTTCATCCGCGCGCGCAGCCGGGCCACCGCCTGGCTGTGCAGCTGGCAGATGCGCGATTCGCTGACGCCAAGGACCTGGCCGATTTCCTTCAGGTTGAGCTCCTTCTCGTAGTAGAGGCCCATCACCAGCTTCTCGCGCTCGGGCAAGTTGCTGATCGACGTCACCAGCATCTGGCGAAAGCCCTTGTCCTCGATGATGGCCAGCGGGTTGGACTGGTTGTCGGCGAGGAAGAAGTCGAAGAAGTCGTTGTCGTCGGATTCCTGGAAGTCTTCGTAGTGCAGCAACTGGGAACCGCGCGCATCGCTCAGCATGTGCTGGTAGTCGGCCAGCGGCACATTCATCTCGCCGGCCAGTTCGGTCTCGCTGGGCGAGCGGCCGAACTTCTGCTCCAGCTTGGCCACCGCTGCTTCGATCTTGCGCAGGTTCTTGCGAACGTTGCGGGGCAGCCAGTCGGCCTGGCGCAGTTCATCGAGCATGGACCCACGGATGCGCTGCACCGCGTAGGTCTCGAACTGGGCGCCCTGCGTGCTGTCGAAGTTGTCCGAGGCGTCGAGCAGGCCCATCAGGCCAGCCTGTATCAGGTCGTCGACGGCGACGCTCGCCGGGAGCCGGGTCATGAAGTGATAGGCGATCCGCTTCACCAGCGGCGCCATCTCCTTGACGATGGCATCCTTGTCGTCGATCGAGGCAATCGGGGGCATCTAGAAGGGCGATCCTGTCCTGAATTACCGCGATACTAGTTCTGTTCGGGCCGAAACGCTGCTCGGCGACGGATCGGGTGCCTGCGGACGCTTATTCTGCGCCGGATCGGCCCCGAACGCCGGCTCGCCGACCAGCAGCGCCCGCCAGGCAGCCGACGGATCAGTACCCAGCGCGACCGGTCGGTCCAGCAGCCCTGCCAGTGCCGCGCCCGCGGCGGCCGCCCGGCTGCCCGGGAACGCTTCGGCGAGCGGACGGCGCAGGCGCTGGGCGCGCGGCACCATCGGATCGGCCGGCACGGCACCTCCGTAATCGATCCGTACCTGCAGGAACCGGCGCGCGGTCTGCGCCACCTTCTGCCAGGCGGCCTCGGCCGCGTCCGGCTCGGCCGTGCGTGCCATCCACCACAGGTAGCGCTGCTGGCCGACCTGCAGCGCAAGCAGCTTGAGCGCGGCATAGGCAGCGGTGATGGACCGCTGGGCCGTGCTGGAGCCGAGCAGGACAGAGCCTGCACCGGCTGCGGCCGGCCACCAACGATCCGCGCGGTCGGCGGGCACGTCGAGCAGCACGCAGTCAAAGCGCGCCGCCAGTTCGGACAACGCGCGCGCGACGGGCACATCCGCGGCTGACCGGCCAGCCGCGGGGCCCAGCCGTGCCGCCGGCAGCCAGCTCACGCCGCCAGCGGCGTGCAGCAGGACATCGTCCAGCCTGCGCTCGCCGTACAGCACATCGGCCAGGTCACCGCGCGGGAACAGGTCGAACCAGCCGGCCCCGCTGCGCAGGTGCGGCTGTGCATCGACCACCACTACCGCATGGCCGAGGCGTGCCATCGCGGTGGCAGTGGCCGCGACCAGTGCGGTCTGACCGACCCCGGCATCGCCGCCCAGGAAAACCGCACTGCGCAGCGTCGAGCCGCCCAGCAGGCGCCGCAGGCTCGAGGCCTGGTCCTCGCCCGGCCCGATCACCCGACGCCCCCGCAGGGCACCCGGCCCGCGCCGGGGCGCGGCCACACCACCCGTCGCTGCCGGTCAACCACCGGAACCTCCACTGGCCGCGACCATCGCGAACTCGTCGCCTTCGGGGGTGAACGGATTGGATCCCTCTCGCCCGCGCAGCGCGCGATCGACGAGGTACAGCGGGTTGGGCAGGTGAAGGTCCTCGGGCACCCGCTGGCCGTTGGTCACGAACGACACGCGCAGTCGATGGCGCAGCACGACGTCGAGCACGCCGCCCAGCGACACCGCCTCGTCGATCTTGGTCAGGATGCAGCCCTCCAGCCCGCCGCCGGCATAACGGGTTGCGACATCGTCCAGCGTCGCGCCCGAAGCCGCAGCCGACAGCAGCAGCAGCCGCTGCACGCTGCGCCCTTCGCCCGCCAGCAGCGCGGCCTGCTCGGCCAGCCGGCGATCGCGCTGGCTCATGCCGACGGTGTCGATCAGCGTGAGGTGGCGCGCCGCCACGTCACCGAGCGTCATCTGCAGTTCGCCCTCGTCGCGCACGGCGAACACCGGAACCCCGAGGATCCGACCGTAGATGCGCAACTGGTCGAGCGCGCCGATCCGGAAGCCATCGGTGGTCAGCAGGGCCGCGCTTGCCGCACCGCGTGCCAGCACGCAGCGCGCCGCCAGCTTCGCCACCGTGGTGGTCTTGCCAACGCCGGTCGGCCCGACCAGCGCGAACACGCCGCCCTGCTCGCACGGCTCGACCGGGACGATCAGCGCCTTGAGCCGCTCGAACAACAGGCTGCGCACCTGGCGCCAGGCTCCGTCGAGCGGGGTTGCCGGTGCCGCGTCCGGGCGGCCGGGCGGTGTGCC
>CANHBC010000042.1 GCA_947458835.1 Betaproteobacteria bacterium
AAAGATGTCGGAAGATTACAAAACGGTTGGTTATTCAACTACGGGATTTCCCCTGTATACCGCCCACCAAGTCGCTCAGTGGGCACGAGCGAGTTGGCTTGTTGATGAGGTGATTCAAAAGCAATCGTCGGTAGTGATCTACGGCGAAAGTCGAATCGGGAAATCTTTCTTGGCGTTGGACTTGGCCTATAAGTTAGCCAACGGAACTGCATGGTTTGGCTATCAGACCAAGCCGAGCAGAGTGATTTTTTTCGCGGCAGAAAGTCCAGCAGGTCTGCCGGGCCGGCTTGAAGCGATGAAAACGCACCAAGGAGAAGAACCACCGGACACTCTACGCTTCATGCGAACGCCAATTGAATTAAGTGATACTGGCCACATTCAGAAACTCATCGATACTGCCACTGGTTTTGAGGTCCTTTTTATTGATACCTTTAACGCCGCTACGCCCGATACCGACGAAAACCATCCGAAAGAAATTAACAAAATTCTAAAGGGCATTCGTCGCATCATCGATGAGACTGGGTGTACGGTAATCTTCGTTCATCATTGCGGTTGGGCAGACCGCGATCGACCTCGCGGTCACAGCGCGTTCGCTGCAGCGATGGACACCCGGATACTTGTTACGCGGGATGGCGGACATCCCTCATGGAAGATACGAGGGCAGCGTGAGGGAGCCGACACAGAGGCCCACCGTTACGCACTGCGCCAAGTAAATTTCCCTAGCGGAACCTCGTGCGTTGTTGATCCACTCAACACTACACCGGCGACGAAGGTAGTGCCCCAACCACGATCAGCGAATCAAAAACTCGTCCTTCAAACCGGCCACAAGCTATTACGTGACTCAGGAGGTTTACCAATACACCTTCATACACTGATCAACGCGTCTGCGACGCAAATTGGCACCGATGGCCGCCACCAGAGGCAGCGCGCTGAAGAGGCAGCTGATGCGCTACGTAAAGCAGGGTTCATTCAGGTGGACGAATCCAACTACGTTTCATTTCTAGTCTGATACCTTCCCGGATTCCCTCCCCTTATAGGGGGGAGGGAATCCGGGATTTCCGGGATAGCACAGCACAAACTTATGGCTCGAGGAGTGTGCCGTCTCGTTCCCATGTGGCCCCTCAGGTATCATTTCCCACCCTAATGAGGTGTCCGTGAAACTGGCAGTAGCTACACTACAGTACGTCACCTTAGTTCGATCTCTGCCAACTAGAATCGAGGAATGGCTAGCTGAGTCGTTGGACCCAGACATAGTAGCACTTAGGACAAACCACTTTTACGTAACGACTTACTCTTCCCCTCATTCGCTGCCGACATGCTGGGCATCTTAATGTCGCGAAATCTTGATCGAACTTAATTACGTCGATCGCGTCATCATGAACAAAGTCAGGATCCTCGGATCGCTTTCGCGCAGGGTCTTTGTAGTGAATCTGATAACCTCCGGAGCTTGTGCAGCGTTCAGCGTCTGCAATCGGAACGAACCAGTCTGACCGCTTGTCTCCTAAACCAGCTGGGATCAAGTAGTAGTCCCTTACGCGCCTCGCGATGTTGGTTTGCTGCTGTGGTGCGGCTCGGCGATTTGGCGGATCTCGCGGAGGTATTATCCGGGCAGACCCACCTGATTTCTCCTTCCAACATGTTGCTTGGAAATCTGTTTCACCGGGATATACTGGAGCCTCGGCCCTGCTCTTGATTTCGGCGTCAGCGTACTTCCATCGATCCGGCACCAACCGATTCGCCACGATGGTCAAGAGTACAATCCATAGAGCCATATCGCTCCCAACAACAAAGTTCCACCACAGAAAAGTAATAACCAATCCCACAAGGAGGGCAGTAAATCTCGGCATTCGAGCAGTGACTACGCAAATCACTGCTCCAATCGCTAACACTCCGATCAGCGCGAAAACATTACCAGACCATCCAAAATAAGAGGGATTCCAAGAAGGCATTTGAGGAGCAGGGAATTCGGAGTTAATAAATTGCGTGATCGGTTAGGAAACCGCCGAGCTCACTTGTTGGATCTGGCATGCGAACGGTGCGAAGTTTCCGCGACCAGCAGAATTTGTTGCGGCTCTGCTATCTGTCCGGTATAATTATTGAGTGTTGCGAGATGAGTTGAAACACATTGGACTCACCCGCCCGGGAAAGGTGGCTTGCCGAGCACCGGTAACCAAGCGAGCGCTAGCAGCCCTCTCACTTGGATAAGACTTTTTATTTTTTAGCGTTTCGCTTTCAGTGTATCACTGGTGGGACCAGAAATTGAGTTGTTGAGACCTCGGTCTCCAGCGGGGGATTTGCGTCCAGCTTGCCAGCCCGCGGCGTTCGCCCAACTGGCTAAAGAGGAGAAATAGAGTGACGAAGTTGAATTGTAGGCTGGGTGATTTGGCGATCACCGTACAAGCCGAGGTGCCGGAGAACCTCGGGAAGATCGTTCGCATCGTGGCGAGCCGAGGCCGTGCAAAGTGGTCCGGATTCCAGCGACCGATGTATCTCTGGGAGGTCGAGGCACTCGACGGAAGGCAACTGGTCTACGAGCATTCCGACGGAAGGCGAGAGTCCAGAACGCATGGGCCCGCGCCAGATCAGTTCCTGCGCCCACTGGCGCCATCTTCACCGGTTGCGCGGGAAGAGAAAGAGGAGGTGGACCATGCCCCTGTTTAGGCCCCCTACCCCAGCGCAGATGTTCGACCGCCACTTGGCTTTGTACGAGCGGCGCTTCAGGGTCAAGACGCCGCAATGGCTCTTGGTGCTGTCACCGGACGCAGTGACGCGGATCACTACCGTATGTCGCAGTGTAGGCTGGAAGCTACCGCCCAAGCTGTTGGTGGTCGGGGAGCCTCCAAGCGGGAACGACAGTCTTTGGGCACAGCGGAAATTGCCCTTGGACCATTATAGGAGTCCGGTCTCTCCGCGGGATCTCACGAACTTGCAGAATAGCCCCGCCGGCCCTCCGGTGCAGTTTGGACCCGTAAAGAGGCGTAGCAGGAAGAAGTAGCCGCCTGCGGGCTGATCTACCAAAGCGCCCTTGCCTTGGTCGCCGCTCTCAAACGTGCGAGTTTATGCGTCCGCTGTAGAAGTTCTTTAACTCAGTTTCGGGGGGCGCCCCTAGGGTAGGGTCTCGGGGCGACCTTTCTTTTACAACGCGCAGGGGGGGGCACCTGTAGGAGCGCAAGGTGACTTGTTGCTCCATTTCTGCTCCAATGGCCATTTAGTCAACTTGCAGGAGCTGGAGTCAGCGTGGCGGTTCTTTCGCGTAAGTTGTTGATTTCACGAATCTCGATACCGCGGTCAGCGTCGGGCTGCTCACGATCTACGACATGTGCAAGGCGATCGACCGCGGAATGTCCATGACCGGCATCGGCCTGCTCGAGAAGTCCGGTGGCCGCAGTGGCCACTGGGTCGCCCCGGAAGCCCCGCGATGAAGCGACGCAGCCTGCTGCAGGGCGGGTCGGCCCTGCTAGCCCTGTCCGCCCCCGCCTGGCCGCTGGCCGCATTCGCGCAGGGCGTGCCCTCCACGGCCGACTGGAACCGGGCCGGCTTCGAGGCAAAGACCACCGCCGAGGCGATCCGCCAGCTCGGCAGCGGCACGCCAGCCACCAGCCGCGACATCCTGATCGACATGCAGGACGTCATCGAGAACGGCGCGCGCGCCCGCATCGAAGTGACCAGCCGCATCCCGAACACGCAGGCGATCTCGATCGTCAGCGACCGCAACCCGCACCCGCTCGCTGCCACGTTCACCTTCGCCAACGGCGCGGACCCCTACGTGTCGACGCTGATCAAGGTTGCCGAGTCGGGCACCATCCGCGTGATCGTGAGTGCCGATGGCCGGCTGCATGCGGCCAGCCGCGAAGTGAAGACCACCATCGGCGGCTGCGGCTGACCGCGCATCGAACGGGAACTTTCCGATGGCCGAATCCAGCACCCGCATCACCGCGCGCATGCGCCAGGACTTCGTCGACATCCGGGCGCTGGTCATGCATCCGATGGAGACCGGCAACCGCCGCGACGCGAAGAACCAGCTGGTCCCGCTGCATTTCATCCAGCGCGTGCAGGTGACCCATAACGGCCGGGTGGTGCTCGATGCCCAGTGGAGCCAGGCGATCGCGCGCGATCCGTTCGTGGGCATCCGCGTGCGCGGCGCGAAGCCGGGCGACAAGGTCGCGCTGGCCTGGGTCGACAACAAGGGCGTTCGCGAAAGCGTGGAGACGGTGGTCGCGGCCTAGGCGGTCGAGGGGCGACCGCCCGCGCGCGAAGGTCACTGGCGTGCAGCAGGCCCGATCCATCCAGCCGACCAGAACCGGGGCAGCAGCAGCCCCGGTCGTGCCTCCTGCACGCTGATCCGTTCAGCAAGCTGCTGCGCCTGGGTCCATGTGCCTGCCGTCAGCACCGACGCGCACACGCACAACCCGAGCACGACGCACGTCCGCACGCTGGTGCCCAGAGGCACGGGTGCCTGCCCGCGAAGCGCCCTGCCCCACGCGAGCCCGACCAACATGGCCAGCACGGTCTCGGTGTACGGCACCACGAGCACGCCGTCGACCAGGCCTTGGATCAACGCTGCGGTGATCGCGATCAGCAGAAGCATGTCCAGCTGCGCATCGGCGTCCCCGGTTCCATCGAGCAGGAGGCGCCGGAGGCTCGAGGCACGCTTGACCACGGCCGTCGCGATGCCCACGAGGACGAGTGACGCAGCTGGCAGCCCCCATTCCGCCGCAATCTGCAGCGGGAGGCTGTGCGGGTGTGCCCCGATCGCGCTGCCCGCGGCGGCGAAATGCATCGGCCCGACACCCAGCAGTGGATGGCGGACGATGTACTCGATCGCGAGCCACCACAGGGCTTCGCGGCTGGACAGGTGGAACGCACTGCGCTCGAAAGTCGCTCCTTCCATCGACATGCCCCGCCAGCCCGGCAGCGACACGAAGAAGAACAGGTAGCCGAGTGCGCCAGCGGCTGCGAATCCTGCGCTGGCCATTGCATACGCGCGCCCGCGTGGCCCGAACACCAGTGCGGCGGCCACCGCCGTCGCCAGCAGCGCATAGAAGGTACCGCGCGTGCCGGACAACCACGCGAGCATCCACCAGCCAACCAGCCCGGCCGACGCCGCCACGCGCCACCGCATCGATACCCGCGGCAGGATCAGCGGCACCATCAGCAGCGGCAAGGTCATCGTCTGCAGCTGGCCGAAAAACCGCGGGTTGTCGAAACCGTCCAGAAAGTCGGTCGCGGACAACGGCAGGTGCAGCGCCAGGATCGCCGCGTAAGGTCCCAGCCGCGCGCCGGCGAACCAGAGGCAGCCCAGGGCCAGGCTCGCCAGCAGAGCCAGTGAAACCGGGCCGGGGAAACTCCGAGCACAGCTGCTGACAGTCCATGCCAGAAGGCCGATCAGCGCGAACCGGGACCATTCCAGGAACGCGTCGGGTACCTGGGCCGCGTGAATGGCGGACAGCCCGCCGAGCGCCAGAAAGAGGAAACCGCCGAGCAGGACAGGCGGCGCAGGTCTGCCGAAGGTGACCGATGGTCCCGACCTGGCGAGGCGGGTGGCGACCAATGCTGCCATTGCAACCAGCACGGCGACCTGGCCGATGCGCTGCTGGTCGTACCAGTACAGCTCGGGCGAAACATGTACGTTGATCGAGAGGGGCAGGAATACCGCCAGTGGCAACAGGAGCGCCACGACCGCCACCGGGGCTGGCCTGGCGTCCGACACGGGGTTCCCGGCATTCATCGGGTCGGAAGCCCGCGGATGGCAGGGGTTCGCATGCGTCAGGCTGCGTCCCATGCAAGAAGGCCCTCCATCGGGAGGGCCTTCCGTCAGGCGCCGATGCGTGGCCGATCAGCTGCCCACGCCGGTCTTCGCCTTCGTGCAGGATGCGTCCGCGGCACGAGACACCTGCCAGGTGACCGCCGTCCCACCGACTGTCGGGGTCCACGTGACCGCGCAGGTGGTGGGAATGCTGTTCGCACCCGTAACCACGATAGCGGCGGTGTTCTGGGTAATCGTGATCGTGCCACTGGACGGATTGGTTATCGTCGACGCACCGTTCACTTCCAGGCCGATCTCCGCGGTCGTATCGCAAAGCGTCAGGTTACCGGCGTTCGTCTGCAGGCACTCGGCGATGGCCGTCTTCACAGGGGTGATGGCGGTGTTGTTCTCGGCCCAACGTGCGCGCTGCACGTAGTCCTGATACTGCGGAATGGCGATCGCGGCGAGGATGCCGATGATCGCGACCACGATCATGAGTTCGATGAGGGTGAAACCTTTCTGGACGTTCTGCATGTCTTGCTCCTCGGGGGGAGATGGGTTGGCGGAATGGAAGCGCGTATCCGCTTCACGGGAGGCAATTCTGCAAAGGGCATGCCAGCTGCGACTGACCCTTGACTTGTGCTTGCGAGTCAGTGACTTGCATCTTGCACCCCTCGATGATCGACGCTTGGCGCCGCGCGCTGCAGTCAACAAGTGACAAAATTTGGCACCTGCGCGGCGAGGATGACGATCCTCATGCTGAAAAACCCGGGATGCTCGCCTCGTCGACATCATCGATCTGCTCGGGATCGAGGAACTGCTCCGCGTAGCGCAGGTACACCTTCTCGCGCACGAACACGTCGAACAGGTCCGGGTCGACATGCCCGGTCAGCTTCATCCTGCCGAGGATCGCGAGGGCTTCGGTGAGCGTCTTGCCGGCCTTGTACGGGCGGTCCCGGGCAGTGAGTGCCTCGAACACGTCGGCGATCGCCATCATCCGCGCCTGCACCGACATCTGGTCCCGAGTCAGGCCACGCGGATAGCCCTTGCCGTCCATGCGCTCGTGGTGCCCGCCGGCGAACTCGGGCACGTTGCGCAAGTGCCTCGGCCACGGCAGTGCCTCCAGCATCTGGATCGTGACCTCGATGTGGTGGTTGATGACCTTCCGCTCCTCTCTGGTCAGCGTACCGCGGCGGATGGTCAGGTTGGCGATCTCGTCGGCGGTCAGGAACGGGGTCTCGAAGCCGTCCTCGTCCATGCGGGGCCAGCGTGTCGCGATGTCGCGCACGCGCTGCTGGTCTGCAGCCGACATTCCCTCGCTGCCGATGTTCGCCTTGCGCAGGAAGTCGCGGTCTTCGTTGAGTTCGCGGCTGCGGCGCTTGAGTTCGGCCTCCAGGTCGACCATCCGGGCGCGGTCCCCGGCCTGCATCGCCGCGATCCGCTCGCGCAGTAGGTCGACCTCGATGCCGCGCCGCACGACCTCGAACCGGGTGTCGATCAGGTGGATGCGGTCGAAGATCGTCTCCAGCTTCGTCGCCTTGTCGACCACGTGCACCGGCGTGGTCACCTTGCCACAGTCGTGCAGCAGCCCGGCGATCTTCAGTTCGTAGCGCTCGGACTCGCTCAGGGTAAACCCGGCCAACGGGCCGGTACGGGTGCCGCAGGCGGCGTCGGCCAGCATCATGGTCAGCACCGGTACCCGCTCGCAGTGTCCGCCGGTGTAGGGAGACTTGTCGTCGATCGCCGAGTTGATCAGGTTGATGAACGACTCGAACAGGTTCTCGAGGTGGGAGATCAGCAGGCGGTTGGTCAGCACCACCGCGGCCTGCGACGCCAGCGACTCGGCCAGCCGCTGGTCGGTGTCGCTGAACGAACGCACCGCGCCGGCCGCGTCCTGGGCGTTGATCAGCTGCAGCACGCCGATGATCTCGTCCTCGTGGTTCTTCATCGGGACGGTCAGGAACGACTGCGACCGGTAGCCGGTCTGTTCGTCGAAGCGACGCGTGCCGGAGAAGTCGAAGCCGGCCTCGGCGTAGGCATCCTCGACGTTGACCGTCCGGTCCTGGTTCACCGCGTACGCGGCGACGTTGTGCACGTTCGGCGTGCCCTCCGCACCGACGAGCGGGATCGGCGCGAACGGCACGCGCCGGCCGGTGCTGCCACCCATCGCGATGCCGAGTGAATCGGTGCGGATGATCTCGAAGCGCAGCGTGCGGTCGTCGCCGACCCGGTACAGGGTGCCGCCATCGGCGTGGACGAGGTTCTTGGCCGCCACCAGGATCGACTCGAGCAGCCGGCCGATGTCCTTCTCGCGCGACAGCGCAGCACCCACCTCGTTGAGGTACTCCAGCCGCGCCAGCAGGTCGTCCACGACCGACGCCCCGTCGGGCGTCCGCGCGTCGCCAGCCATGCCCGAACCACCCATCGCCGGCCTCCGGTTTACTTGATGCAGACCGCGCGGACCTGCTGGATGTCGGTGATGCCGAGCAGCACCTTCTCGATGCCATCCATCTTCAGGGTGCGCATGCCCTCTTCGAGGGCGATCGCGAACAGCTCCGACACCCGGGCGTGCGCCTGGATCGCCTTCTTGAGGCGGTCGGTGCCCAGCAGCAGCTCGTGCAGGCCCGTGCGTCCTTTGTAACCCGTCCCGCTGCAGGTGTCGCACCCGACCTTGCTGTAGAGCGTGATCTCGCCCCCGGCATTGCCGAACTGCCTGACCCAGGCCTGCCGGAGCTGGGCGCGCGCCCCCTCCGGATCCTTCTGCCAGGTGTCAGTCTGCTTCAGCTCGAGCACGTACTCGTCGAGCAGCCGCTCGATCTCCTCTGCGCTGGCCAGGTGCGGCTTGCGGCACTTCGAGCACAGCCGCTTGGCCAGCCGCTGGGCGAGGATGCCGAGCAGCGCATCGGCGAAGTTGAACGGGTCCATACCCATGTCGAGCAGTCGGGTGATCGACTCCGGCGCGCTGTTGGTGTGCAGCGTGGCGAACACCAGGTGGCCGGTCAGCGAGGCCTCGATGCCGATCGCGACGGTCTCCTTGTCGCGCATCTCGCCGACCATGATCACGTCCGGGTCGGCCCGCAGGAACGCCTTCATCGCGGTGGCGAAGGTCAGCCCGGCCTTCGGGTTCATCTGCACCTGGCGCAGCCCGCGCTGGGTGATCTCGACCGGATCCTCGGCGGTCCAGATCTTGGTCTCGGGGGTGTTGATGTACCCGAGCACCGAATGCAGCGACGTCGTCTTGCCCGATCCGGTGGGGCCGCACACGAAGAACAGCCCGTAGGGCTTGGTGATGACGCTCTTGAGCATCGCCAGGTTGTGGTCGGACACGCCCAGCTTGTCGAGCGGTATCGGCTCGCCGGCGGCGAGGATACGCATCACGATGTCCTCGACGCCACCCTGGCTCGGGATGGTCGCCACCCGCAGCTCGATGTCGAGCGGGCCGAACTTCCGGAACTTGATCTTGCCGTCCTGCGGCCGGCGCTTCTCGGAGATGTCGAGGTCGCACATGATCTTCAGGCGTGCGGCGATCGCCTGCCGGTAGCTGGCCGGCACCTCGATGTAGGGGTGCAGTGATCCGTCCTTGCGGAAACGCACCAGCGTCTTCTGCTTGCCAGGTCCGGGTTCGACGTGGATGTCCGAGGCGCCCTGATGGTAGGCATCGATGATGATCTTGTTCACCAGGCGTACGACCTCGTTCTCGGAGGCCGCGGACAGTTCCGCCGCAGTGGAAGCGTCGTCCTCAGCGTCGTCGGAGAGTTCGGACAACAGGTCGCCGACCGAGGTCGCGTCCAGCATCGGCTCGTTCCCGCCGCCGAACAGCTGGTTCATCGTCGCGGTGAATTCGCGCCGGGTCGTGACCCGGTAGTCGACCGTAGTCTTCGGGAACACGTTGCCGACCTGGCGCGAACCGCGGACCTTCTCGGGGTCGATGCAGAGCACGACCAGGCCGTCCTTGCCCTCCTCGAGGGGCAGCCAGCCGCTTTCGGCGGCGAACTCGCGCCGGATGTTCTTCAGCAAGTCGACCGGCTTGAGGCGGTCGGCCTGGAACGGCTCGTAGGGGCACTGGAAGAACTGCGCGAGGGAGTCGCCCAGCAGCGCCACCTTGACCTGGAACTCGTCGAGCAGCACGTCCTCGATATCGATGCTCTTGCGCCGCGCCGAGCGCAGCGCGAGCTCCATCTCGTCGGCCGACAGCACCGCGCCCGCGACCAGCTGATCGTACTTGCCGCGCACCTTCAGTGCCGGCTGCTTCTGGCGCTGCAGCAGCGCGATGGCCAGCGTCTCGGCGAAGTGGCGTGCACCGTCCTCGGCCGTCTGCGAGAACGCGTGGCCGGCCTTCGAGTTGATGACCTGGATAACACCAACGAGGGCTGGCCTCGCGGCCTCGCCGCCAAGCCGCCGATGCGTCTCCTTCACCGGTTCGCAGACCGGTACCACCAGCATCTGGCGGGTACGGTAGCCCGTGCGCTTGTCGACCTCCTTCAGGAAGTGCAGGTGCGGGCTGTAGCGCTTGAGCTCCTCGTCGTTGTAGACGTCCTCGATGTTGACCACCCTGCGGGTAGTGGCGACGTAGCCGGCGATGCTCTGCTCGTTGATCGGCAGCTTGAGGTCCTTGAACGAGTTCAGCCCGGTCTTGACCTTGGAGACGATCGAATTGCCGTCCTCGGTGCTGACGTAGATGGTCAGGCGGTCGGCCTCGAACAGCGTGCAGATCTCCTGCGACAGCTCGAGGATGATCTCGTCGAGCTCGGTGGCCGCATGGATCTTGTTGGTGACCGCCTGCAGCCCCTGCGAGAAGCGCAGCCGTTCGGCGAGCGCATCGCCGCCTGCGCTGCCCTCGCCGGCGGGCACGCCCGGCCTGGCGTCGAGCACGCTGCTCATGCTGGGATGTCCTCAGATCGGGATCGCATCACGGTCAGAATTCGAACTGCTGGAAAGTCAGCAGCATCTGCGGGTCGAAGCGGCCCGCACAGGACTGGATTTCTTCCATGATGGCCTCGTACTCGCCCGGCTTCAAGTGGGTGATGAAGATCTCCGCCGGCCGCTGCAGTTTCTCGAGTTCGCTGGCGAGCATCGCCGGACTCAGGTGCTTGGACGCCCGCGCGAGCGCGTGTTCGCGGTTGCGGAACGCAGTCTCGATGATCAGGTAACGCAGGTTCCGGATGCGGTTGACCATCGGCCACAGCGCGTCGTTCACCGTCGTGTCGCCGGTGAAGA
Source organism: Betaproteobacteria bacterium (assembly GCA_947458835.1). Lineage (GTDB taxonomy): Bacteria > Pseudomonadota > Gammaproteobacteria > Burkholderiales > CAIKXV01 > CAIKXV01. The sequence continues at coordinate 10,964 of CANHBC010000042.1, forward strand.
CCAGGCTGGCCGCGCCGCTGTCGAGGTGGTAGCCGACCGCGGGCACGACATGGTTCGCCGGCAGCGGCGTGATGGTGCGGCCGCCGCCGAGGTCGAACGGTACGCCGAGGGCGACCGGTTCGTAGCGCATCCACGGGTTGGCCTCGTCGGGGATCTGCGCGAAGTCGGGCCAGAGCTTCCAGTTGAACAGGTGGGCGCGCAGTACCTCGATTGTCTCGGGCAGGGCGTGCACGGTGAGGGGGCGATCGCGCATCCAGCCGACGGTGTCGACCAGGAACGGCAGCGAGGTCACGTGGTCGAGGTGGGAGTGCGTCAGGAACACCCGGTCGATCTGGCGCAGCTGGTCGATGTCGAGGTCGCCGACGCCGGTGCCGGCGTCGAGCAGCACGTCGTCGTCCAGCACGAACGAGGTCGTGCGCAGACTGCCGCCGATACCGCCACTGCAACCGAGCACGCGCAACTTCATCCGGAACACCTGCCTCGTTGGGTCTGGAACACGGACACGCCCTCCCGGTGGACGGGCGCGAGCGCCCGGGGATCGAACAACCGGCCCCGGACCGATGCCGGCCCCGGCTGCTGTAAGGCCCTGGGACCTCGTCGAACGGCATTGCCTCTTCGATCGGCCGGGCCGATTTGCGCATGAGACCGAAGGGTTCGTGGAACGGTAACGGTTCGCCCTTGCCCTTCACGCGCACGCAATCGGCACTGGACGTAATGCAACCCGGTTGCGGCGCGAAAACCGATTCGCCTTGAATGGTATCAAGGCCCTGTGCCATTGTGATCCCTTCCAGCATCGAAGAAGGGTCCACTGCGTCATCCATCACGGTAGCAGCGTGACGCATGTCCGATCCACCGTCCGCGAACGGCATCCGACATGGCGTTCGACGCCATGCCGATCCATATCGGCGGCCGGCCGCGGTCCTTGAACGGCGGCTGCCGGCGGAAGCCGTCGCCGGACGTTCCGGCAGCCAGGCGCCCTGCCCCGTCCCGCGGAGGGCGCCGGGTCGCGGCCGGCAGAGGTCACGGCGGCACGCCGGACAGGTCAACCGCAGCCCGCCGACGCGGCGGTCAGCCAGGCTTGTGGAAGAACTCCATCTTGACGCCCGCCAGCTCGATGATGTCGTGGTCGTTCAGTTGCCGGGGCTGGGCATCGAGCGAATGACCATTCACCCTCGGGTACTGGGCGCCTTCCACGTGGGTGAGGAAGAACCCGTGCGGACGCCGGGTGATCACGGCCACCTGTACCCCGGGCTTGCCGAGGGTGGTCAGGTTCTTCACGAGGTCGAGTTCCTTGCCAGCGCTCGGGCCGGTGAGGATCTGGATCGCGGCCGGTGGCGGCGATGCCGGCCGCGGAGGCGGCGCGATGGGCGCCGCGGCTGGCTGCAGACCGGCGAACGGCGCGTCCGCAGCAGCGGCCACCGCGGCCGTCGTGCTCGACTGCCTGATCAGGCCCGGTGCGACGCTGGGTAGTGGCCCCGGAAGGGTTGCCGAGCCATCGGGGTAGCCGGCCGGTCGGGTGGCGGCCGGATCTCCGATGCGCGCAGCGCCCGGCTGGCTGGGCGACTGGGCCGTAGCAACCGGCGAGGGACGCAGCACCATGGTCTTCTCGAAGTCGCCAGTCGAAGCCTGACTGGCCTTCTCGTTGATGTACTTGAGCCGGTACTTGCCGATCTCGACGACGTCGTTGTTCTGGAGGAAGTGCTTCTTGATCGGATGGCCGTTGACGGTCGTGCCGTTCGTGCTGCCGAGGTCTTCCAGGAATGAGTCGTTCAGGATGGTGACGATCGCGGCGTGTTCGCCGCTGACCGCCAGGTTCTCGATGCGCACGTCGTTGTGCGACTTGCGCCCGACGGTCGTGCGTTCCTTGACGAGTGCCACTTCGTCGAGCACCTGTCCATCCACACTGATGATCAGCTTCGCCATGGCGGCCTCGTTATCCCCTATTTGAGCCAGGACATGAATCTGGACATCCAGCCCGAATCCGCGGCGAAACGCTCGTTCACCTGGACCAGCACCACCGAGACGTTGTCCCGCCCGCCGTAATCGTTCGCGGCCTGGACCAGCTGGTCGGCCGCGAGCTGCAGGTTTGCCTTGAGGGCGTCGAGCGTGCCGTGGATCTCAGGCTCGGGGATCATGTCCGACAACCCGTCAGAGCAGAGCAGGTAGATGTCGCCCGGCAGCACGTCGTAGCTGTGGATCTCGGTCTCTACCTGGGGGTCGACGCCGAGCGCCCGCGTCACCAGGTTCTTGTTCATCGAGTGGCGGGCGTCCTCCTTCGAGATCATCCCGCTGTCGATCTGCTCCTGCAGCAGCGAGTGGTCACGGGTGATCTGCTCGAAGCTGTCGCCGCGCAGGCGATACAGCCGGGAGTCGCCGATGTGCGCGACGGTCACCTGGTTGTCCGCGAACAGCGCCACCACGAGCGTGGTACCCATGCCCGCGTACTGGGGCTGGTCCTGCGCCGACTGAAAGATTGCCGCGTTCGCCCTCGCGGACTGCTCGCGCAACACGCGCTCGGCGCGCAGCGTCGGCGAGGCCTCGGCACTGGAGGGGTCGCCGTCGGCCAGCGCCTTGCGTACCTCGTCGCGGATCAGGGCGACGGCGATGCCGCTGGCCACTTCGCCAGCGTTGTATCCACCCATTCCGTCGGCCAGCACGGCAAGCCCGATGCCGGGGTCGATCGCGAGGCTGTCCTCGTTATGCGAGCGCACCATGCCAGCATCGGTGCTGCTGGCCATCGTCAGCGCAGTGGAAAGATCGATCATCGGGGAAGGCACCCGGCGAAGATTCGTGGACAGGGGGATCGAGACGCCATCGGCCTCACGGCAGCCTCGTACGCCGGCCGCGCGGTAACCCGGCAGCCGACGGCATGACCATCGGCATGCCGCGGCCGGCGCTGGTGAGAGCGTCGGATTTCCGACAGCCGGAGACTTTCATCCCGGATGAGGTCTGCATGGAATTGAAGCCGTTTCACCGCGGGCGTACCAAAGTCCCTGATTTATCTTTCATTGTAGCGGGTGCCGAGCCGCAAGACCAAGAAAAAAGGGGGCCTTGCGGCCCCCGGGTGTCTCTGGACTGCCGTCACAACGTCGGTCAGGTGCCCAGGAAGGTCCCCGCCGCCACCGCGCCGCTCGCCGCAAACTCGCCAGCGCCGACCTTCTTGCCGTCTTCCGGCTTCACGCGCAGCACCTCGATCCGGCCGCCCTGGCAACCGACGAAGAAACTCTGCTCGGTGACGTCGGTCACCTCGCCCACCTTGCCACGGGTCGCACCGAAGGTCCGGTAGGCGTGCTTGCGTGCCTCGAAGACCTGGATTTTCTTGCCGCCAAGCGTGGTCCACGCACCGGGGGCGGGATTGCAGCCGCGGATCAGGTCATAGGTGAAGTCGACATGATTCGCCCAGTTGATCCGCGACTCAGCCTCGCGGCACCAGCCTTCGTAGGTCGCCTGCGCCTCGTCCTGGACCACTTCGGTGTGCCGGCCGGCGAACACCAGGTCGGCCGCCTCGAGCATGGCGTCCACGCCCATCGGGTAGAGCTTGTTGAAATAGACCTCGCCGATCGTCTCGTCGGGGCCGATCTCGCATTCCTTCTGCAGGATCACCGGGCCCTCGTCGAGGCCGTCGGTCGGCCGGAAGATGGTCAGGCCGGTCTTTTTCTCGCCGCGGATGATCGGCCAGTTGATCGACGACGGGCCGCGGTACTTAGGCAGCAGCGACGGGTGGTACTGGATCGTGCCCAGTCGCGGAATGTTCACGAACGCCTGCGGCGCGAACTGCAGCACGTAGGCCATCACGCCGATGTCGGCATTCAGGCCGCGCATCGCCGCCTCGGCCTCGGGCGACTTCAACGACGGGAACTGGTGCACCGTGAGGCCCTTCTCGACCGCCGCGACCTTCAGCGGATCCGGCTTGCCGCCGGCCTTCTCGGGTGCACAGAACACCGCGGCGACTTCGTCGCCGCGCGCGAGGAACTTATCCAGCACGGACTTGCCGAAGTCCTGCTGTCCGATGATGACGACCTTCATTGCGTGCTCCCTTCCGTCTACTTCTTCTTCGGCGGCGCGCTGAACGCACCGGCGGATTTCAACGCGGCGACCCTGTCGGCGTCATAGCCGAGGACGCTGGTCAGCACTTCCTCGGTGTGCTCGCCCAGGGTGGGCGAACGCTCGATCTTCGCCGGCGAGCCGGACAGCTTGATCGGCATGCCGACGTTGTACCACTTGCCGCGCTGCGGATGGTCGAGTTCGACCATCATCTCGCGGCCCTGCACGTGCTCGTCCTTGAACAGGTCCTCGGTCGACATGATCGGCCCGCAGGGTACGTTCAGTTCGTTGAGGATCGCCATCATCTCGCGCTTGGTGTGCTTGCGCGCGAACTCGCCGAGCATCTCCCAGATCGAGGTCTGGTTGCGGCGGCGCTCGTCGATCGTCGAGAAGCGCGGGTCGGTATCCAGGTCGGGCTCGCCCAGGTCGGGCCCGATGCGCTTGGCGAGCGCTACCCAGACCGCCTCCTGGACGACCACGTAGATGAAGTCGTTCGGGCCGCCAGGCGCGCAGCGGATCGCGTTGCCCAGTTGGCCGCCACCGGAGTCGTTGCCCGCGCGCGGCGTCTCGCCCATGCCCTTGTGCGTGCCCACCGAGTACTCGGCGAGCGGCCCGTGCCACAGGCGCTGGTGGTCGCGCCACTTGACGCGGCACAGGTTCATCACGCCGTCCATCATGGCGACCTCGACATACTGGCCGACCCCGTCACGGTCGCGCTGGTGCAGCGCGGCCAGCAAGCCGATCGCCAGGTGCAGGCCGGTGCCGGAGTCACCGATCTGCGCGCCGGTGACGAACGGCGGGCCGTCGGGCACGCCGGTCGTGCTCATTGCCCCGCCCATCGCCTGCGCGACGTTCTCGTAGGCCTTGAAATCGGCGTACGGCCCGGAGGAGCCGAAGCCCTTGATCGAGCCCATCACGATGCGCGGGTTGATCTCGTGCACCTTCTCCCAGGTGAACCCGAGGCGGTCGAGCACGCCCGGCCCGAAGTTCTCCATCACGATGTCGCAGGTCTTCAGCAGGTCGGTGAACACCTGCCGGCCCTCGGCCGTCTTCATGTTGACGGTGATCGACCGCTTGTTGCAGTTGAGCATCGTGAAGTACAGGCTGTCGGCGCCGGGGATGTCGCGCAGTTGCCCGCGCGTGGCATCGCCCTGCGGCGGCTCGAACTTGATCACGTCCGCCCCCATCCAGGCGAGCAGTTGAGAGCAGGTCGGACCGGCCTGCACATGGGTCATGTCGAGAATGCGAACGTCCTTCAGGGCTTGCATGTCACCTCCTGGATCTGTGCGTCGGGCCATCTGCCGGGAACCACTGGGGGTCAGGTCTTGCCTTTTGCCTCTGCGAGGCAAAAGGCAAGACCTGACCCCCAGTCAGTCAGACCGTAGTCAACCCTACTTCTTCTTGGCGGCGGCCGGGTTGAGGCTGGTGATGCGGCCGCTCTCGGTGCCGGCGGTCTCGTCGATCACGGCGTTGATCAGCGTCGGCCGCCGCGTGCGGACAGCCTCTTCCATCGCCGCGCGCAGTTCGGCGGGCGTGGTGGCGTGCACGCCGACGCCTCCGAACGCCTCCATCAGCCGGTCGTAGCGCGCGCCCCTGACGAACACCGTGGGCGCGACGTCCTCACCGCCCGTCGGATTGACGTCGGTGCCACGATAGACACCGTTGTTGTTGAAGACGACGATGCAGACCGGCAGGTTGTAGCGGCAGATGGTCTCGACTTCCATGCCGGAGAAGCCGAACGCGCTGTCGCCCTCCACTGCGATGACCTGCTCGCCGCTGACCACGGCGGCGGCTACGGCGAAGCCCATGCCGATACCCATCACGCCCCAGGTGCCGACGTCCAGCCGCTTGCGCGGCTTGTACATGTCGACGATGCTTCGGGTGAAGTCGAGGGCGTTAGCACCTTCGTTCACCAGGCAGGCGTCCGGATTGGCCTTCACGATGTCGCGCACGACGTTCAGCGCGCTGTGGAAGTTCATCGGCGAAGGATCCTTCGCCAGCGTCTCGGCCATCTTCGCGATGTTGCGGTTCTTGCGGTCGGCCACCGCGGACAGCCACTCCGCCGGCGGCTTCGGCCAGTCGGCGCCGATCCCGTCGAGCAGCGCGGACACGCAGGAGCCGATGTCGCCCACCACCGGCGCGTCGATCGCCACGTTGCTGTCGGCCTCCTGCGGCGAGATGTCGATCTGGATGAACTTCTGACTGCCGGCGTCCTTGGCCGACCGGGCACCCCAGGTCTTGCCCTTGCCGTGCGACAGCAGCCAGTTGAGCCGTGCACCGACGAGCATCACTACGTCGGCCTCGGGCAGTACGAACGAGCGCGCGGCTGCAGCGGACTGCTCGTGAGTGTCGGGCAGCAGCCCCTTGGCCATCGACATCGGCAGGTAGGGAATGCCGGTGCGCTCGACCAGCGCGCGGATATCGTCGTCGGCCTGCGCATACGCAGCGCCCTTGCCGAGCAGGATCAGCGGCCGCTTCGCCCCCTTGAGCAGGTCGAGCGCGCGCTCGATCGCGTCCGGGGCCGGGATCTGACGCGGTGCCGGATCGACCACCTTGATCAGCGAACGGCGTCCGGCCTCCGCATCGATGCTTTGCGCGAACAGCTTGGCCGGCAGGTCGAGGTATACCCCGCCCGGACGGCCCGACACCGCCGCCCGGATGGCGCGGGCGATGCCCACGCCGATATCCTCGGCGTGCAGCACGCGGAAGGCCGCCTTGCACAACGGCCGGGCGATGGCGAGCTGGTCCATCTCCTCGTAGTCGCCCTGCTGCAGGTCGACGATCTCGCGCTCACTGGAGCCGCTGATCAGGATCATCGGGAAGCAGTTGGTAGTGGCGTTGGCCAGCGCCGTCAGCCCGTTGAGGAATCCGGGTGCCGACACGGTCAGGCAGATGCCGGGCTTCTGGGTCATGAAGCCCGCGATCGCCGCGGCGTTGCCGGCGTTCTGCTCGTGCCGGAACGAGATCACGCGCACGCCCTCGGCCTGCAGCATCCGGGTCAGGTCGGTGATCGGGATGCCCGGGAGGCCGAACACGGTGTCGATGCCGTTGAGCTTCAGTGCATCGATGACCAGATGGAAGCCGTCGGTCTGCGCGGCTTGCGGGGTGTCCGCGGGGGCGGAAACTTGCGGTTCAACGGTGCCCATGGAGGCATCCTCCTCAGGAGAGGTTACGTGACCGGGTGCGAATCGGATGTCCTGCGCACCCGGTTCGAGAGCGTCGGGGAAAGACCTGCCGCTGAAGTCCTCACGGCTGCAGCACGCAGGCATCGTCGAGATCGGCGCCGCGTGCCTTCCGGCGGCAAGGCCGCTGGCGGTAGCGCGGGACTGTAGTTTTCAGCGCTCCCGGAACACATTGACCACGGTCAAGAACCACACCCGTGCGGGTCTATACTCGGCGGTTTGACAACGGGAGCACCCTCGCTGCACTGCAGCGAACCACGTCATGACGACCGTAGCCAGGCATCCACACTCGGCCGCGATCCGGCTCCAGTTGCGCCAGAACCTGCTGCTGGCGGACCTGCCCGCCGCGGCCTGGGCCGAGCTCGAGCCGCTGCTGTCGGTCATCGACTGCCGCAAGGGGGAGCTGCTGGAGTGCCAGGGTGCGGTCAGCATGGAGCAGTACTTCATCCTGGACGGCATCCTCAAGCGCGTGGTCTCCAACGCCGAGGGCAAGGAGATGATCCTGCGCTTTGCGAGCGAACAGGAGTTCGACACGAGCTATGCGGCGTGGCGGCTCGGCACGCCGATGCCGTTCTCGATCCGCGCGGTCACGCCGGTGCGCGCGGCCACGCTCGGCATGGAGGAGTGGGTCGAGTTCATCGAGCGATTCCCGGCGCTGAAGACCCGCTTCGAGTTCGAGGTGATGAAGCTGATGAGCGAGGTGATGGCGCACACCATCACGCTGCACCTGCTCGACGCACCCGGCCGCGTTGCCCGCTTCATCCGCAAGCACGGCAACCTGGTCGAGCGGCTGCCGAAGAAGGAGCTCGCCGCCTACCTGAACCTCTCCCCCGAGACCCTGTCGCGGCTCAAGCAGCGCGGCAAGATCTCGGTCTGAGCGGGGCGCTCACGCCTGCTGCGCCGCCCGTGCGCCGCGCAGGCGGGCGAGCAGCGGCGAGACGAACGGCCAGGCCAGCATCACCAGTGCCAGCGCGGTGATGCTGCCGACCAGCCAGTTCTGCCAGAGGATGGTGAGGCTGCCCTGGGACATCAGCATCGCCTGCCGGAACGAATCCTCGGCCCGGTCGCCGAGCACCAGCGCCAGCACCATGGGCGCCATCGGGTAGTCGAGCTTCTTGAACACGTAGCCGGCCACGCCGAACAGCATCATCAGCCAGACGTCGAGCATCGCGTTGTTGACCGTGTACGCGCCGATCGCGCACACGACGATGATCACCGGCGCGATGATCGAGAAGGGCACGCGCAGGATCGCGGCAAACAGCGGCACGGTGGTCAGCACGACGAACAGGCCGACCAGATTGCCCAGGTACATGCTGGCGATCAGCCCCCAGACGAAGTCCGGCTGCTCGACGAACAGCAGCGGACCCGGCTGCAGCCCCCAGATCAGCAGGCCGCCGAGCAGCACCGCCGCGGTCGGCGACCCGGGGATGCCCAGCGCAAGCATCGGCAGCAGCGCGGATGTGCCAGCCGCGTGTGCGGCCACCTCGGGCGCGACCACACCCTCCATCTCGCCCTTGCCGAAGTTGTGCCCGTTCTTCGAGATCTGGCGCGCGACGCCATAGCTCATGAACGACGCCGGAGTCGCGCCGCCAGGCGTCACGCCCATCCAGCAGCCGATCAGCACGGCCCGGATCGACGTCGCCCAGAACCTGGGCAGCTGCTTCCAGGTCTGCCAGACCACCCGGGCGTCGATCTTCGCGCTGCGCCCCTTGAACTCGAGCCCCTCCTCCATCGTCTGCAGGATCTCGCCGATGCCGAACAGGCCGATCACTGCGACCAGGAAGTCGAAGCCGCGCATCAGCTCGGTGCTGCCGAAGGTCAGCCGCAGTTGCCCGGTCACCGTGTCCATGCCCACGGCCGCCAGCGCGAAGCCGAGCATCATCGCGGCAATGGTCTTCCACGGCGAGCCCTTGCCCATGCCGACGAAGCTGCAGAACGCGAGCAGGTAGACCGCGAAGTACTCCGGCGGCCCGAAGCGCAGCGCGAACTCCGCGACCAGCGGCGCGAGGAAGGTGATCATCACCACCGCGAAGAACGCGCCGATGAAAGATCCGGTGAACGCGGCGGTGAGCGCCTCGCCGGCCCGCCCCTGGCGCGCCATCGGATGGCCGTCGAACGTGGTGGCCACCGACCAGGGCTCGCCCGGGATGTTGAACAGGATCGAGGTGATCGCCCCGCCGAACAGCGCGCCCCAGTAGATGCAGGAGAGCATGATGATCGCCGACGTGGGCGACATCGTGAAGGTCAGCGGCAGCAGGATCGCGATGCCGTTGGCGCCACCCAGGCCAGGCAGCACCCCGATCAGCACGCCGAGCACGATGCCCAGGAACATCAGCAGCACGTTCTGCAACGTGAGCGCGATGGCGAAGCCGTTGAGCAGCGATTGCAGTTCGTCCATGTAGGTTCCCCGGTGCGGCTACAGGCCCAGCGCCCGTTCGACGAAGCCCTTGGGCAGCGGGATGCTGAACCAGCGTTCGAACAGCACGAAGGCGAAGACGCCGACGCCGGCACCCACCGCGGCGCTACGCAGCCAGCGGTAGTGGCCGATGAACACCATGAACAGCGTGATGTACACCGCGGAGGACACGTAGATGCCCGCCAGCGCGATGCCCGCCACGTACAGCAGCGCCGGCACGAACACCAGCGCGACCTGCCGCAGCTGGCCCGCCTCCACGAACGCTGCGCGACTTGCCGCGCGCTGGCGCACGCCCTGCACCAGCAGCACGAGGGAGGCCACGACGATGATCAGGCCGGTGTAGAAGGGGAAGTACCCCGCCTCCGGCCCGTCGCTCGCCCACGACGCACCGATCCGGTAGCTGTCGAACATGACCATCCCGCCGAACGCGAGGAACAGGCCCGCGACGATGATCTCCATAGTCGCGACCGTGACCACACCGTCGCCATCGCCTTCCGGTCGATCCATGGCGCCTCCCCTTCCTGTTTCCGATGGGCGCCTTCTTGGCGGGCGCTTGCTGGAGCCTGCTGCCGGGACGTGCCTACCGCGTGACCCAGCCGGCTTCCCTCATCAGCGTGCGGTGTTCGTCCTTGGCGCGCGTCAGCCACTTCGTGAATGCCTCACCCTCGAGGGCCGTCGTGTTGAACGCCCCTTCGGCGATGAACTTCTTCCACTCGGGCGTCTCGCGGACCTTGCGCATCAGCTCGACGAAATAGTCGCGCTGGGCGGGGGTGACGCCGCCGGGCATGAAGATCCCGCGCAGCATCAGGTAGTCGGTCGGGATGCCGGCCTCACGACAGGTCGGGATGTCGTTCCAGGACATGTCGGCGGTGACACGCGTCCGGTACGGCATGCGCTCGTCGTCGAACACGCACAGCGGCCGCAACCCGCCGGCCCGCCATTGCGCCACCGCCTCGATCGGGTTGTTCACCGAGGAGTCGACGTGGCCACCGACGAGCTGGGTCGCCACCTCGCCGCCGCCCTTGAACGGGATGTAGGTGAACTTGATCTTCGCCGCCCGTTCGATGCCGACGGTGATGATCTGGTCTTCCTGCCGAGCACCGGTGCCGGCCATGCGCGCCTTGCCGCCCGCGGCACGAACCTGCTCGATGTACTCCTTCGCGGTCTTCGCCGGGTTCTTGGCGTTCACCCACAGCACGAACTGGTCGAGCGCCATCATGGATACCGGCGTGAACTCGGTCCAGTCGAAGGTGGCCGTGGTAAGGCTGGTAGTGAACAGGTTGGACAGGGTGATGACGATCTTGTGCGGATCGCCCTTCGCGCCCTTGATCTCGAGGAACCCTTCCGCGCCGGCACCGCCACCCTTGTTGACCACGATGATCGGCTGCTTCATCAGGCCGTTCTTCTGGATGATCCCCTGGATCAGGCGCGCCATCTGGTCGGCGCCACCACCAGTCCCGGCGGGCACGATGAACTCGACCGTACGCGTGGGTTCCCAGGCCTGCTGCGCCAGCGCAGGCGCACCTGCCGCGAGACAGGCTGCCGCTACCGCAAGGGTCTGCAGCCTGCGGCGCAACGGGGACGGGGCGACCTTCCGGCCGCTGTCGATCGGGCGGTTGCTCATGGACTCCTCCTGTGGCGTTGGCGTCCCCGCCCCGGTCGACGCATCGCCGGGGTTCTGTCGGGACCTGGCCCGGTGGCGGGCTGCCATCGGGCCAGTGCTTCCAATGCTATCAGTGCCGCGAAGTCGTGTGAACGCCTGACCTCGCGACCCGGACGACCTGCGTGGATCAGTGCTGCGGGCCGCCGGGCGCGACTTCCGCGACCCGTGCTGCCTTGCTGGCCGCCGCCGTGCGGGCGAGGTACCAGCCGATCGCCATCACGACGAACGCGCCTGCCGCCGGGAGGGTGTATTCGGCCCACGGCCAGTTGGTGGACACCCAGTCGCGCACGGCCACGTCGTGGATCGCCATGCCGGCCGCGATCCAGCCCAGCAGGCCACCGCCGAGGATGATGATCCAGGGGAAGCGGTCCATCAGCTTCAGCACCAGCGTACTGCAGTAGACGATGATCGGAATGCTCACGAGCAGGCCGAACACGATCAGCGCCCAGCTGTCCTTGGCCGCACCGGCCACCGCCAGGACGTTGTCGAGGCTCATCACCAGGTCGGCGATGATGATCGTCTTGATCGCGCCCACCAGCGAATCGCTGGCGTCGATCTCGTGACCGTCGTCGCCGTCGTTGGGCAGCACCAGCTTGATCGCGATCCAGGCGAGCAGCACCGCGCCCACGATCTTCAGGTACGGGATGGACAGCAGGGTCACCGCGAAGATGGTGAGGATCACGCGCAACGTGATCGCGCCAGCCACGCCCCAGATGATGCCGAGCTTGCGCTGCCTCTCGGGCAGGTTGCGGCACGCCAATGCAATCACGACGGCGTTGTCGCCGCCCAGCAGGATGTCGATCGCGATGATCTGCAGTACCGCAACCCAGAACTCAGGACTTCCAAACTCCACCGAACACCTCCCTGAAGGCTTTGTTGTTCATTGATATCGGTCCGGGCTCAGGCCTGTCGACGCGCGCAAAACGTCGTGCGGCGCGCGAAGGAGGCCGTAGTCACGGCCCCGTCCGATGCTTACCTGACCCGTCCGCCAGATGATACCCCGACGACGCGCGCACCGTGCCCCCTTGCGCCGGCAACCCGCCGGCGCAGCCTGGCCGCGCGACCGGGTTCAGAACAGCCCGACCACCTTGCCGTCCTCGGTGATGTCGATCTTCTCCGCCGACGGCACCTTGGGCAGCCCGGGCATCGTCATGATGTCGCCGCAGACCATCACGATGAACTCCGCGCCGGCGGCCAGGCGCACCTCGCGCACGTTGACCACATGCCCGGTCGGCGCGCCGCGCAGGCCCGGATCGGTCGAGAAGGAAGACTGCGTCTTCGCCACGCAGACCGGATAGTGGCCGTAGCCGCCTTCCTGCAGTTCCTTGATGCGGTTGCGCACCTTGTTGTCGGCCGTGACGTCGGAGGCGCCGTACACCTTGGTGGCGATCTTCTTCATCTTGTCCCAGAGCGTGTCGGCGTCGTCGTAGACGAAGGTCGGCTTCGACGGCTGGTCGCACAGGTCGACCACGATCTTCGCCAGTTCCGCCGCGCCCTTGCCGCCGTCGGCCCAGTGCGTGGCAACCACGACCTTCGCTCCCAGCTTGCCGATGCGGTCGGAGAGCAGCGCCATCTCGGCATCGGTGTCCGCGGTGAACCGGTTGATCGACACGACGCAGGGGATGCCGTACACCTCCTTCACGTTGCGCACGTGGCGCTCGAGGTTGGCGAGCCCCTGCTCGAGCGCGGGGAGGTTCTCCTTGTTGAGGTCTTCCTTGCCCACGCCGCCGTGGTGCTTGAGCGCGCGCACGGTCGCGACGATCACCGCCGCGTCGGGCATGACACCGGCCTTGCGGCACTTGATGTCGAGGAACTTCTCGGCACCGAGGTCGGCGCCGAAGCCTGCCTCGGTGACCACGTAGTCGACCAGCTTCAGCGCGGTCCGGGTGGCGATCACGGTATTGCAGCCGTGCGCGATGTTCGCGAACGGTCCGCCGTGGATGAACGCCGGGTTGTTCTCGAGCGTCTGCACCAGGTTCGGCGCAAGCTGGTCCTTCAGCAGCACCGTCATCGCGCCATGCGCCTTGAGATCGCGCGCCCGCAGCGGCCTGCCGTCACGGGTGTAGCCGAACACGATGTTGCCCAGGCGCTCCTTGAGTTCCTTCACCGAGCGGGACAGGCAGAAGATCGCCATCACCTCGGAGGCGACCACGATGTCGAAGCCGTCCTCGCGCGGGTAGCCGTTCGCCGTGCCGCCGAGCGCGATGGTGATGTCGCGCAGCGCGCGGTCGTTCATGTCCATCACCCGCTTCCAGGTGATGCGGCGCACGTCGATGCCCAGCTCGTTGCCGTGCGAGATGTGGTTGTCGATCAGCGCCGACAGCAGGTTGTTGGCCAGCGCGATCGCGTTGAAGTCGCCGGTGAAGTGCAGGTTGATGTCTTCCATCGGGACGACCTGCGCATACCCGCCGCCCGCGGCACCGCCCTTGACGCCGAACACCGGGCCGAGCGAGGGCTCGCGCAGGCAGATCATCGCCTTCTTGCCGATGTGGTTGAGCGCATCGCCCAGGCCGACCGTGGTGGTGGTCTTGCCTTCGCCGGCCGGCGTCGGGCTCATCGCCGTCACCAGGATCAGCTTGCCATCGGGCCGGCTCTCGAGGCTGTCGATGAACGACATCGACAGCTTCGACTTGTAGTGCCCGTAAGGCTCGAGATGCTCCTCGTCGATGCCCAGCTTCGCGGCCACCTTCGAGATGCGCTGCATGGTCGCCTTCTGGGCGATTTCGATATCCGATGACATGCTGTT
>CANHBC010000043.1 GCA_947458835.1 Betaproteobacteria bacterium
AGCGCGGCCGTGGTCTCGGCCTCGGCCTCGGCGACCGCAGGCTCGTCGGTATCGCTGAGCAGGTACAGGTGGAAGCGGGACGCATGGCCGGTGGCGACCAGCCCCTGCAGCATCCATTCCAGGTTGCGCTGCAGTCGCTCCGTCCCCTCGTTGCGGATGCATACCAGCAGCGCGGTCGTGGCCTCGATCGGCGCGTCGTCGGGCACGTCGCACAGATCGGGCGCGACCGCGCGCGCAGGGTCGCGGCTGAAGGTCATGACACAGAAGCCGATCACCGCGTTCCAGAAGCCGATCGCGGTCCAGGGCAGGGTCAGCGCGAACAGGACCATCATCAGCAGTCCGACCGGATCGACCCGTTCGACGAACAGCGTCAGCGCCATCAGCCAGAGCAGCACGCCCGAGGTGGACAGCACCAGCGCGGCGAAGCCCGCGCGGCGCCATGCCATCGTGCGCGGAGAGACGGCCGCAGACTGCGTCGCGGCGGAAGTATCGTTAGCCATCGGCATCACTCGTCAGATCATCCGCTTCAACAGGCCGTCGCGGCGGATGAAGGTGTGGTACAGAACGCCGCCGAGGTGTCCGCCGATCAGCAGGATGATCGCGATCGCCCCGCACCAGTGGAACAGCGACAGCCACTGCGCGAGCGCCTCGTCCTTGCCGATCGGTGAGGGCAGCGGCAGCACGCCGAACACCGACAGCGGGAAGCCCCACGCGTTGGTGGCCAGGAAACCGATCACCGGCATCAGCAGCAGCAGCGCATACAGCGACAGGTGCGTCGCGTGCGCGCACAGGTGCACCAGCCTCGGGGTGTCATCGGGCAGCGGCGGCGGCGGATGCAGGCGCCGGTAGGCGATGCGCACCAGCGCCAGCACGAAGACGATCACGCCCAGGCTCTCGTGCACGTTGTACAGGCGCAGCTTGAACGCCTGGTCGGCCGGCTCGAAATAGGAAATCCACAGGCCGGCCACGATGATCACCGCCATCATCGCGGCAGTGATCCAGTGCAGCCATCGGGCAGGTGACAGGTAACGCAGGGCAGACAGGATGGAGTCTCCGGACAGGCACAGGCGGCAGGACGATCGACGCCACGCGTCACGAGCAGGCTGCAGGTCAGGCAGCGCGAAAGGGCCGCCGGATGCTACTACGCCACGTATCGGCAAACCACGCGGACGTGGCGTGTCTGCATGCCCTGTCCGTCAGCGAAATGCCAGAGACAGCAGCGACCCGACATCGGGCCGCTGGCGGACCATCGCCAGCCGGGAACTGGCGCAGACGCGTTCAGTCGATGGCGGTCGCGATGGCCGGCCAGCGGTCGGCCCACGGGTGCGCCTGCTCGAACTGGCGGGCCAGCTGCAGCACGGTGAGGTCTTCGCCGAATGCACCGACCAGCTGCATGCCGATCGGCAATCCGGATGGCGAGGGCTCGACCGGCACGCTGATCGCAGGCAGGCCCGCGGCGTTCACGTAGCCGGAGAACAGGCCGGAGCCTCGGGCCGCGGCGGGCTGGCCGTCGATCTCCCTGGGGAACGGGAACTCGACCGACCAGGGCATGGCGGTGGAGGTCGGTGTCAGCAGGACATCGAACGTCTCGAACTCGGCGGTGGCCCGCATGCGCAGCGCCTGCAGCGCATCGAGCGCGTTCACGTAGTCGGTCGCGGTCAGGCGCAGGCCCTTGTTGCCCCAGTCGAGGATCGCCTCTCCCACCTTGTCCCGCCAGTCAGCATGCTTCTCGACCACACGCGCGACTGCGGCACCGCTGAGTACCCCGCGGATGGCATCCACCTCGTCGAGGTCGAACGGCACCGGCCCCTCGTCCACATCGTGCCCGAGCGCCGCAATGCGCCGGGCCGCCTCCACGATGGCGGCACGGATATGCGGATCGACCGGCTCGCTGCCGATGCCGGTCACCAGCCGGATGCGCAGGCGACGCAGGCCGCCGGGCTCGAGCACCGGAGGCAGCGGACGATCGGCGAAGGCGAGCGAGGCGCGATCGGCCGCCTCCGGCCGCGCAACGACGCGCAGCACGGCGTACAGCTCGTCGACGGTACGCGCCGCCGGGCCGATCACCTGGAAATCGTTGGCGAGCGCAGGGAAGCCGTGCCGCCGCGGGATGCGCCCGGTCGACGGACGCAGTCCGACCAGGCCGGTGTAGCCCGCGGGGCGCCGGATGGAACCGCCGGCATCGGTGCCGATGGCGATCGGCGCCAGCCCGGCCGCGACCGCGGCCACGGCCCCTCCGCTCGAGCCGCCGGGCGTGAGCGCGGTGTCCCAGGGATTGCGGGTCTTGCCGAACAGCAGGTTGTCGGTGTGCGAGGCGAGCGCGAGTTCCGGCGTGTTCGTCTTGCCGAGGATCACCGCGCCGGCCGCGCGCAGGTGGGCGACCACGCGGTCGTCCTCCGGCGCGACGAACCCTTCGAACAGCCGGCTGCCCCAGGTGGCCGGCAATCCCTTGACGTACAGGTTGTCCTTGATCGTCGCAGGAATGCCATCGAGGTCGCCGAGCAGGGTGCCGTCCATCATCCGCCGCTCGGCAGCCCTGGCCGCGGCGCGCGCGCCTTCGTGGTCGAGCGCGACGATCGCGTTGAGGGCCGGGTTGATCCGCTCGATGCGCGCCAGGCAGAGCTCGAGCAGTTCGACCGGCGACAGGGCCTTGCGTGCGATCAGCCCGGCGAGTGCGTGGATCGGCAACTGCCAGGGATGCGGCGACATGGTCGGACCTCTGCGGATGTAGTGCGATCGACAGTACACGATTCACCCGGGGGCGTGTATCGCCGGTCCCCGCTGCCCGGCGCGTGCTAGATTCCCGCCACAACAAAGCGTCTTGCGGAGGAGCATCGAATGCCAGCTGCCAGGTGGATGAACCTGAGCATCGCCGCGGCCCTGCTGGGTGGCGCGGTGTCCGTCCATGCACAGGCCTTCCCGAGCCGGCCGGTGCGCTTCGTCGTGCACTTCCCGCCGGGCGGGCCGACCGACTTCGTGGGCCGGGCGCTCGGCCAGCGGTTGAGCGAGACCTGGAAGCAGCCGGTGGTGATCGAGAACCGGCCGGGCGCCGGTGGCGTGATCGGCGTCGAGATGGTGCTGCGCTCGCCGCCGGACGGGCACACCCTGCTGTTCGGCACGTCCGGTTCGCTCGCGCTGGCACCGGCGTTGTCGAAACTGCCCTATGACGTGTTCACCGACCTCGCGCCGGTCACGCTGGTGGTGATCAACCCGCAGATCCTGGTGGTACATCCGTCGCTGCCGGTGCGCACCGTCTCGGAACTGGTGAAGCTCGCTCGTTCGAAGCCGGGCCAGATCAACTACGCCTCGGTCGGGCCCGGCAGCCCCAACCACATGGGCATGGAGCTGCTGAAGTCGATGAGCGGCATCGACATGGTGCACATCCCCTACAAGGGCACCACGCCGGCGATGACCGACGTGATCTCCGGCCAGGTATCGCTGCTGTTCAACAGCATGCCCTCGGTGCTGCCCCACGTACGCTCCGGCAGGCTGCGCGCGCTGGCGGTGGGCAGCGCGAAGCGATCGCCGGCCGCGCCCGACGTGCCCACCGTCGCGGAGACGCCCGGCCTGCAGGGCTTCCAGTACACGACCTGGTATGCGCTGCTGGCCCCCGCAGCCACGCCGAAGGAAGTAGTCAATCAGATCAACGCCGAGTCGGTGCGTGCCCTGTCGCAGCCGGACATGTTCGAACTGCTGGCGAGCCAGGGCGCGGAGCCCGCGCCGACCACGCCGGAGGGCCTGGCGAAGTTCATGCGGGCCGAGTTCGAAGCCTGGCGCCGCGTGATCAAGGTGGCGAAGATCACGCTGCAGTAGCCTCGGCGGCGGCTCAGCCGTCGAGTTCCTCGAACACCAGCCTCGCCCGCTCGAACGCACTGCGGCTGCAGGCTTCCCCCGCGATCGCATGGGCCAGGAGGAAGATCTCGCCGATGCGCTCGCGTGTCACGCCCCCGCGCAGCGCGCTGCGCACATGCCGGTCGACCGCGCCGACCTGGCCGGCCGCGGAGGCGATCGCCAGGCACAACTGGCTGCGCAGTTGCCGGTCGAACAGCGGCCGCGACCAGATGTTACCGAAGCAGAAGTCATGCGTGGTCGACCAGAACAGGTTCATGAAATCGTCGGCCTCGCGCTCGTTGCGGTCGACGTTCTCGTCGCCGAACAGCGTGCGGCGCATGCGCGCGCCGTCGGCGATGCGGCCGGTGACGGTCGTCGACGGCGCAGGCGGGTTGTCCACGACGGCCAGCGCCGGGGGCAGTTCGCCCGCCCGCTCCATCTCGTCGAAGGCTGCCCGTGCCGCAGTGAAGCTCGACAACCCGGCATATACGCCTGCGTAGCAGTAGACCTGCAGCAGCGCCTCGCCGACCTCGCGTCGGCCCAGGCCGTGGGTCACGCAGCGCCGCACATGGCCCGGCACCTCGCCGTCCTCGCAGCGGGCGGCGACCATGGCGAGCGCGAGCAACGCCCGCGTACGGTCGTCGATGCCGGGCCGGGCCAGCACCGCCGGCAGGCACGCCTGCGCGTCGAAGTCTTCGAACAGGCGCATGAATGCGCGGTGGCCGGCCTCATCCAACGTCGGTCTCCATCGGCTGCGGGATCGGCCGATGGTATTCGGCCACGCACCCAGCGTCACGCCGGGTCCGGCGGCCGGGCAGATGCAGTAGCCTAGTGCAGGGCGGCCCCTGCCGCGCCGTCAACGGAAGGAAGCACATGGACTGCTGGGTGGGACCGTCGTCGGACTATGAAGCGACGCAGGCCGCACTGCTGGCCGCCGGCATCACCGATGGATTGCCGGTGATCCCGCCGACCGCGGAGCGGGTGGCGCGCATGCTGGGTGTCGCCGGCGTGGACCCGGCCGGCGTGCTCGGCGTGCTGCCTCCGTCCTTCGTCGAAGCGACGTGGGCGCAGGTAGCGATCAATGCGGTGATGGCCGGATGTACCCCGGCCGGCCTGAAGATCGTCGGCGCCGCGATCGCCGCCCTGTGCACGGAACCGTTCAACCTGCTCGGCATCGCGACCACGACCGGGTCGGCCTGCCCGATGCTGGTGGTGAACGGACCGTCCGCAGCCGCGGCCGGCATGAACGCAGGCGCCAATGCGCTCGGCCCGGGCAACGCGGCCAATGCATCCATCGGCCGCGCGGTCGGGCTGGTGCTGCGCAACCTCGGCGGTGCGATCCCGGGCGAGATGGACATGGCCACTCTTGGCCAGCCGGGCAAGTACGCGTTCTGCGTGGCTGAGAACGAATCGGACAGCCCCTGGACTCCACTGCATGTCGACCGCGGGTTCGAGCCCGGCCAGGGCGTGGTGACGGTGATCGGTGCCTCGGGCAGCATCGAGGTCAACGACAGCAGCAGCCGTGACCCGGCGGACCTCGCCCAGACCTGGGCCGGTTCGATGCCCGCCGCGGGCAACCTGGGTCCGGCGGGTGCGGTCGGCGGCGGCCAGCCAGTGCTGTTGCTGCCGCCGGAGCACGCGGCACTGTTCCACCGCGGCGGCTGCAGCAAGGCACAGGCAGCGGCGCTCATCCATGCACGCGCGCGAC
Organism: Betaproteobacteria bacterium; assembly: GCA_947458835.1. Classification (GTDB taxonomy): domain Bacteria; phylum Pseudomonadota; class Gammaproteobacteria; order Burkholderiales; family CAIKXV01; genus CAIKXV01. The sequence continues at coordinate 5,540 of CANHBC010000043.1, forward strand.
TGCCACTGGACTGGCTCCCCACGTCGATGCGCGAGGGACTCCCCGGGCAGGCGACGGACGCCGCGCGCGACGGGCTGCCGGTCGGCTCGGGTCCGGACGACCTGCTGCTGGTGGTCTGCGGCGGGGTCGGCCGGAAGGGGGCGTACATTCCTTCCTGGAGCGGCCCGACCCGGGCAGTGAGCCATGCCATCGAGTGAAAGACTGCCCCTCGACGGGACGATCGCTCGCACAGACTCCGCCGTGTCCCGTACGCGCGATCCCGACCCCATCGCACGGCCACCCGTCAGTACACGACCGTGAGTCTTCCGGAGCTGCAGGTGTTGCGTGAACGGCACGTAAAGGAGGCGCAGGGCTTCCTGCTCGGCCGGCCACCCCGGATGGAGACAGGCACGCCTGAGCGCGGCGACACCCGCGCAACCCAGGTGATGCATCATTGGACCCCGGTCCGTGCCCCGGCCGACTGCAACGGGACGTCCTGATGAAGCTCACCCTGATCGAGAACTTTCGCGCGCTGTTCTATGCGCCCTTCTATGCCGCCGCCGAACTGGGCGCGTGGCGCGCCGAGGACCTCGAGGTGCGGATGATCACGCCGAAGACTTCCGCCGAGACGATCGAGATCCTGGCCGCCGGCGGTGCCGAGGTGTCGTGGGGCGGCCCGATGCGGCTGATGATCGCGCTCGACAAGGACGCAGCCTCCGATTCGGTCGCCTTCTGCGAGGTGGTCGGACGCGACCCGTTCTTCCTGGTCGGACGCGAGCCGAGGCCGGGCTTCGCGATGAAGGACCTGGTCGGGCCACGGGTGGCGACCGTCAGCGAAGTGCCGACGCCGTGGATCTGCCTGCAGCGTGACCTCGTGCTGGCCGGCATCGACCCGGCGCAGGTCCGGCGCACTCCGGCGCGCACGATGGCCGAGAACCTCGCCGCACTGCGTGCGGGCGAAGTGGACGTGATCCAGGTGTTCCAGCCGTTCGCGCATTCGGCGGTGGCCGACGGCCGCGGCCACCTGTGGCACCGAGCCTCCGACCGCGGGCTGGCCTGCTACACCACCCTGAACACCACCCGCGCGTTCATCCGCAGCCAGCCCGACACCGTGCTGCGGGTCACGCGCGCGATGTACCGGACGCAGAAGTGGATCGCTGCCCATCCGGGCGCGACGCTGGCCGCGGTGGTGTCCGACTACCTCCCGGACGTGCCGCGCGACGTGCTGGCCGAGTGCTTCGATGGCTACAAGTCCACCGGCGTCTGGAGCACCAGCCCGATCGTGCAGCGCGCCGGGCTCGAATGGAAGCGAGACGCGATGCGCTCGTGCGGCGCAATCGCGAAGCCCGCCGCGTACGAAGACTACGTGGACCTGCAGTTTGCCGAGCGCGTGATGCGCGAGGACCCGCCTTCGATCTGATCACCACGGAACCGACATGCTGGAAGAACCCCCTCGTTTCGCCTACTCGGCGCTCTCCCGCCGCCCCGATTTCACCTGGCCTGGCGGCAAGCGCCTGGCCCTGTACGTCTCGGTCAATGTCGAGCACTTCCCGTGGGGCCGCAACTCCGGTCCCGATCTCGATCGGCCGACGCTGCCCTGGAGCCAGCGCAGCTGGCTGTGGCGCGAGTACGGCAACCGGGTCGGCGCCTGGCGGCTGATGAACCTGTTCGACGAGCTCGCCCTGCCGGTGGGCGTGATCGCCAACACCGCGATCCATGACCACTGCCCCGAGGTGCTCGAGGCGCACGTCAGGCGCGGCGACGAGCTGATCGCGCACGGCCGCAACCAGGTCGAGCGCCAGATCGAGATGACGCTGGAGCAGGAACGCGAGATGGTGCAGGAGGTCACGCGCACCTTTGCCGAGCGCAACGGCGTCAAGCCGGTGGGCTGGATGTCGCCGTACCTGACCCCGAGCGAGCACACCACCGACCTGCTGGCCGAGAACGGCTACCGCTACTGCATGGACTGGGGCATCTGCGACGAGCAGCCGTTCTGGGTGAAGTGCGCGACCGGCAGCATGCTGGCGATGCCGTATCCGATCGAGCTGAACGACCAGCCGGCGGTGGTCTACCGCCGCAACACCGGCGCCGAGTATGCCGAGATGCTGGTCGACAACTTCGACGAGATGCTGCGCAACGCGAAGGACACCTCGCTCGTCTACGCGATCTCGATCCACACGTTCGTCGTCGGCCAACCCTACCGGCTGGCGCGGCTCAGGCGCGCACTCCAGCACATGCTGTCGCATCGGGATGACGTCTGGGTCGCGCTGCCGAAGGACATCGCCGCGCACTACGCCGCACTGCCGCCTGCGCAGCAGGTCCAGGCACGCTGAGCAGCCGCGGGGCCGTGCCCGGTGGCACGGCCCTCACCGCGCGTCGGGTTCCAGCCCCTCGCGCAGCGTGTCCAGGGGATCGGCCCGCTCGCGGCTGAGGTGCTTCACCGCCGCGCCGGCCACCGACTCGAACCAGGGCCGGCCTTCGTCGGCCATCGCCTCGGTGCGATAGAAGACCTCCAGCCGCGAGGCCACCTTGCCGGGATGCACCTGCAGCGCGGTGCGCTTGGTGCCCGCATCGTCGGCCGACAGCCGGACCCAGCCACCGTCGCCATCGGGATCGAGGTCACTGCTGCCGTCCAGCGCGGCCTTGAGCGCATCGGGATCGACGACCCGGTAATGGTCGGTGACGAACACCAGGGGCTCTCCGGTCACCTCGTCCACGAGCTCGGACGGATCGACCGGCATCAGCACATGGTCGAGCCAGATCGCCATGATCGCCCAGCCCTGCTCGTAGGCCCGCTCCTCCGGCGGGATGTCCTCGTGCGCCAGATGCTCACGCACGCCGTCGATCGCATGGCCCGCGCCGAGCTCCGGGAACGGGTAGACCGCCCCCGACAGTTCGTAGCGATCGCCCAGCCGCAGGATCCGGCAACCGATCAGCAGGCCCGGGTCAGCCGAGTCGGACAGCGCGACGTCATGCACGACGACCGGCTCTCCGCCCGCCTCTAGCGCATCGACCAGCGTGACGCCCTCGCGTGCGGTGACATCCTTGACGTAGTACAGGCCCAGCGGCACGGTACCGAGCTGGCGGATGAACTCGCGCCCTGCAGGGTTGAGCGGCACAGCGCCGTCGGCCAGCACCATCTCGTTGATCCGGTGCATCTGCTTGCCGACCTCGATCGAGCCGGCAGCGAGCATCCATTCGTTGACGTTGATGAGGATCTGCTGCATCAGCTTCGTATCGACGTCCTCGGGGTGCGGACCGTCCTCGGGCCACAGGTCCTCGAACAGGAAGTCGGTGGTCTCGCGTTCGAGCGCCTTGCGATGGCGGTTGCCGATCCATTCGAGCGCGCGCCGTGCGGCGCCTTCGTGGCTACCGCCGTCGGCGGCCTCGGGGCCCGGCTCGCGGCCGTGGCAGAGCTTGAACTTTCGCCCGCTGCCGCAGGGGCAGGGTTCGTTGCGGCCGGTCTTGCTGCTCATGTGTACGTCCCTCGAAGTGACCCGAGGGTAGCAGGTTGCGCCCGGTGCCTGCCCGACACGCACACCGCTCAGCTGCGCGCGATGGCTCGCGGCGCCACGCCGATGTCCTGCCAGGCCGACGGATGGCAGGTGAACAGCAGCACCTGGTGGCGCTGCGCGGCGTCGAACAGCACGCGCTTCATCCGCTCGAGCCGCTGCAGGTCGCTGTGCACGAGCGCGTCGTCCAGGATCAGCAACGTCGGCCGACCGGCATCCTTCAGCAGGTCGGCATAAGCCAGCCGCACCAGCACGCCCATCTGCTCCCGCGCGCCGTGACTCAGCTCCGCCACCGCGCCGGTCTCGTCGCCCGGGCCGGCGGGACGCGTGAGCAGGCCGGGCAGGAGGTCATCGCCGATCTCGAGTGCGGCCTTCGGGAACAGCAGCCGCATGTAGTGGTCGATGCGCGACTGCAGCGGCGCGCGCAGCCGGCGGGTCAGTTCGCGACGCCGCGCCTCAAGCCGCTCGAGCAGCAGGTCGAGCGCCTTCGCCCGCAGGTCGAGCTCGCGCCGGCGGCGCTCGGTGGCCTCGAGCCGCACGGCCAGCGCGGCGCGCGTTTCCTCGAAGCCCTGCGCACCGGCCTCCTCCAGGCTGCCGCCCAGGCGGGTGATCTGCGACTCGCGCTCGCGGTGGCCCTGCAGGGCAACATCGGCGCTGCGCCGGTACCGCTCGACCGACTGCTCCAGCAGGTCGCGCTGCGTACGCTCGACCGCCTCACGGCGCGCCGCGATCGACGCGCGCAGTGAGTCGCGCTCGGCGCGCGAGGCGAGCAGCTGCCGGCCGGCCTCGGCTTCCTGCGTCTGCCGCTCCGGTGCATCCAGCCGCGCGCGGGCCGCCTCGCGCTCGCGCAGCGCCGCCTCGTGCTGCTCTCGTGCCACCAGCCGCGCCTGTCGCGCCTCGGCCAGCTGTGCGCCGATCGTGTCCGCCTGCGTCCGGGCGGCGAGGTGCCGGGCCTCGGCCTCGGACAGCGGCAAGGACTCGTCCTGCCCATCAGCATCGCCACCGAGCATCGCCACCCTCGCCCGCGCATCCTCGCCGCGAACGATCTGGGCAGCCCGGTCCGCCTTCAGTGCATCGACACCCTTCGGAGCCAGACTGGCCAGGGTCGTGGCCGCCTGCAGGCCATCCTGGGTGGCCTGCCGGTGCTCGGCCATGCGCCCCTGTGCCTGCGCGAGGTCGGCGACACCGCAACGGCGCAGCAACGCCTCGAACGCCGCACGCGTGTCGGCCTCGTCGCGGGCCAGCGTCCCCAGGGCGTCGCCACCGGGCACCACCTCGAAACGGCCCACGCCCGGGACGTCGATCGTCGTCGGCATGGTCACGAGGCGCTCGCCGCTGCCATCGACCGCCTCGCCATCCAGCGTAACGGCCGCGCTGTCGGCCAGTTCGAAGCGGATGCGCGTCGCGGCCACGTCCCGCCGCAGCTGCAGCGCTTCGAGCGCTGCCGCGAGCTTGCGCAGCCGTTCCACGTCGACGGCGTCGATCACCGTGGCGGCGGCGCGCTGGTGCAGCTGTTCGATGCGGGACTGCGCTTCGGCAGCACGCTGCAGCAGTGCATCGAGTTCCCGCACCCGCGCGTCTGCATCGGCCGCGCGCAACGCGAGTTCACGGCGCAGGTCGCCCTGCCGCGCACGCTCCAGGTCGGCGGCGGTGACGACGCAGGCCGCCTGCGCCTTCGCGTGCTCGTCGACCCGCCGGTCCTCGATGGCGGTAGCCGCCTCGAGGCGCTGCTCGGCCTCCGACACACCCGCCTCACGCCGGGCGAGTGCGCGGCGCGCATCCTCGAAGCCGGCGAGCTGCTGCTCGACCAGCGCCAGCCGCTGCTCCACGCGGCCCAGCGAGGACACCTCGGCCTCGAGTGCCCGCAACAGCGCATCGCTGGCCGACAGGGCCTGCTCCGCCGCCTGCTGCCGCGTGCGCAGCCCCTCCCAGGGTCGCTCGGCCAGCGCCGCCGCGTGCTCGGCCTTCAGCGCCGCCAGCTGGTCCACCTGCAGCCGGTAGCCCTCGATCCGGGCGTCGAGGTCCACGAGCTGCGCCTGCAGCGCCTGCTGGTCGTCGATCGCCCGCTTGAGTTCACCCTTCGGCTTGTCCGTGCTCGGGGTGAGCAGCAGATCGCGTTCGGCGCGCACCTTCGTGATCAGCGCATCGCCCTGCGTACTGGCCACCTCGCCGACCGACGCCTCCAGCGCCTTGCGCAGATGGTCGGTCGCGTTGTGCACCGGCGCTTCCAGTTCGTGTGCCTGGCCCTGTTCGATCCACAGCAGGCCGGGGATACCCCACAGCTCCGGCCGGCTCGAACCCTTGCCGGCGAACGTGAAGCCAAGCAGCGCGGCCAGGTGCTGCTCGGCCTCCTCGCCATCGAGCGCACGGCTGACCGACTTGAGTTCGCAGCGCTTGCGCTGCAGGAAGGACTTGCGCAGCCGGTAGGCCACGTCGCCGATCGTGAAGTCGAGCTCGACGGCAGGCGCTGCCGAGGGGTCGCCCCACGGCCGCAGGTCCTCGACGGTGGACGAGCGGTGGCGCTCGAAGAACGCCGCGCGGATCGCGCGCACGAGCGTGCTCTTGCCCGCCTCGTTCGGACCGACAAACAGGTTCAGCCCGGGCGCAATGCCATCGACCTCGAACGGTGCGCGGAACTGGCGTAGCTGCTCGACCTTCAGCCGCTGCAGCCTCACGGGTCGGCCACCGCGGTGCGGCCTTCGAGCAGGAAGGTCGCCAGAAGCTCCAGCGCCTGCGCCGCGACGGCCGCCGCTGCCGCGTCCCCCTTCGCCGACTGCGCATCGCGAAGCTCGGCAATCAGTTCGCCGAGGTAGCCGTCGGCGTCGAGCTCGGCGATGTCCTCGGCCGTGGGCACCAGCCGCAGCGCGGACAGGTCGGCCTGCAGGTGGCGCGCGCCGGCTTCGGCCAGCCCGATCGCATCGCGCAACCGGACCAGCCCGGGCAGGTCGACCTGTCCGGACACCTGGAGCGACAGCACGTCGGAGGCCTGTACACCGGCGAGTTCGCCCGCGATGCGCTCGACGTCGCTCGCCACCGACACCACCGCCTCTCGCGTGCGCCAGCGGAATCGCCCGGTCTCGATGCGGGTCACCACCGGTGCCCTGCCCGACGCTTCGATGTCGACGAGCAGCGCGAACCCGGGATCGTTGTCGCGAAAGCGGTCGGCCTCGGGCGTGCCGCTGTACCAGGTGCGTTCGTCGACCTGCCGGCAGCCGTGCCAGTCGCCCAGCGCAAGATAGTCGAGCCGGGCGCTGCGCGCACGGTCGGCGCCGATCGGGTTCGGCGAATCGATCGCCTCATCGAGCAGCCCCTGCACGCAGCCGTGGGCCAGGCCGATGCGCAGCAGACCGGGCTGCGTCTGCGCGGCATCGAACCACTCGGTGAGGTCGTTGTAGGTATGGCGCTGCGTGAGCGGCGCGGCAAGCGCCACGAACCCGAGTGATGCGAAGTCGAGCACGGCCGGCTCCAGCGCCAGGTGCACGTTGGGCGGCAGCGCGCCGATGCGCATCGCGCTGGTCCAGACGCTCTCGGCCAGCGCCGCGTCGTGGTTGCCCGGGATCATCAGCCATGGCCCGGCATAGCCCGAGAGTTGCGCGAACAGCCGCCGGATCGTGCGCGCGGAAACCGCCTGCGCGTCGAACACGTCGCCGGCGACCAGTACTGCGTCCACGGCGTGTTCGGTTGCGAGCCGGGCAAGGGTAGCGACTGCCTCCAGGCGCGCCTCGGCGAGCAGTGCGCCGTCCTCTGGAGGGAACTGCACGTACTGTCGGCCGATCTGCCAGTCGGCGGTATGCAGGAAGCGGGGCATCGGCTATTGCGCGGGCGCGACGAGCAGCGGCAGCACGACTGGCAGGCTGGCGGCGCATGCCGCCACGATGCGCGGACGAAGCATGGTGGGGACGATCGATCGTTACTGCGTGGGTGAATGGAGCGTAACGCCCGTGGCCGGGCGTGTCACGCGTGGCCGAGGCGAATGGCGCCTTTCTCGCCCAGGTCCCAGAACAGCCCCGTCATCATCTGCAGGCCCTCGCGCAGGATCGGTCCAAGCACGTGTTCGTCGGGCGCATGCTGCGAGCACCCGGCGTACGAATGCGGGACCCACAAGGTGGGCAGGCCCAGCACCTCGGCGAAGCAGTCGTTGGGCAGCGAGCCGCCGATGTTTGGCAGGATGGCCGGACGCGTGCCGAGGGTGCGTTCCATCGACTCGGCCGCCCACTGCACCCAGGGATCCTTCGGGTCCATGCGCGTCGCCTGCATGAAGCTCGCGCGCGCCGGGGTGACCTCGATCATCGGGTAGCCGTGCGCGTCGAGGTGGGCGCGCAACACCGGTACGAAGGTGCGCGGATCACAACCGGCGACGAAGCGTACCTGGCAGGTAGCGGTCGCACGGCCGGGGATCGCGTTCACCGGGTTGTCGGGGTTGCCGGTGCGGTATGCGAGCACCTCGAACGTGTTCCACGCGTAGAGCTTCTCGGCCGTGGTGAGGCCCGGTTCGCCCCAGCCTTCGTCGATCGACGGCTCGCCCGGCTCCGGTCGCGGCGCACAGTCGACCAGCACCTCGCGGATGCTGTCCGGTATTGCATCGGGCAGTAACCCGGGGACCAGCACCTTGCCGTCCCGGGTGACGATGCTCGCCAGGGCATGGGCAAGCACGATGCCCGGGTTGGCGAGCAGCCCGCCCCAGTTGCCGGAATGGTGGGCGCCCTCACGCAGGTCAAGCGTGAAGTTGAGGTTCATCACCCCGCGCGAGCCAAGGTAGAGGGTCGGCTTCTGTGCCGACAGGCGCGGGCCGTCGGAGGCAATCAGCACGTCCGCCTTCAGGCGGTCGCGATGCCGCTCGCAGAACTCGCGCAGCCCTGGCGAGCCCATCTCCTCACCGGTCTCGAGCATGAACCGCGCGTTGAAGCCGAGCCGGCCCCGCTCGGCGATCACCGTTTCCATCGCCGCCATGTTGATCGAATGCTGGGCCTTGTTGTCGGCGCAACCGCGCCCGTACCAGCGATCGCCCGCCTGGTCCAGGACCCACGGCGAACGACCCTCGCGCCACTGCCCCTCCAGCCCACGGACCACGTCGCCATGCCCATAGCCCAGCAGGGTCGGCAGCGCCGGATCCTCGATCCGCTCGGCGAGCAGTATCGGGCCGGCACCTTCCACGGGATTGGGCAGGATGTCGACTTCGAAGCCCATCGCCTGGAAGGCAACGGCCATCTCCTCGCGCAGGTAGGCTTCGAGGTGCGGTCGTCCTTCGGGACGCTGGCTCTCGGTCGGGATCGCCACGCGCCGCGCCAGGTCCGCGATGAAGCGGCCTTCGTCGAAATGGCGCGTCGCGCGCGAGATCGCGGATTCACGGGTCATGCTCAGGCTCCTGGTGGGCTTGCCCGCGTACGGTACCGTCTTTGCGGGCGTCCGTCAGCGCAGCTGAAGGTCGACCCTGCCGCGCAGCGCGACATACTGCGCCACCTGCGCACGCAGGAAGGCGTCAAAGGCCTGCGGTGTGCCCCTGACCATTTCAGCCCCCTCCTCGGCCAGCGCTTCGCGCACCGCGGACTCTTCCGTGGACGCGTTGATCGCCGCGTTGAGACGGTCGATCGCCAGGCGGGGCGTGCCGCGCGGGGCGAGCATGCCGTACCACGATGCCACGTCGAAACCCGGGACGCCCGACTCTGCGAAGGTCGGCACCCCGGGCAGTGCCGGCGACCGCTTCGCGGTGGACACCGCCAGCGCCCGCAGCCGGCCGTTGGCCAGGTGGGGCTTGACCGACAGCGGCCCAAGCAGGGCCATCTGCACCTCTCCCGAGAGCAGTGCCGCGATCGACGGGGCTGCGCCCTTGAAGTTCACGTTCACCATGTCGACCTTCGCGGCCAGCTTGAGCATCTCCAGCCCGAGCTGGGACACGCTGCCGGTACCGCTGCTGGCGTAGTTGAGCTTGCCAGGGCTGGCCCGCAGCCGCGCGAGCAGTTCAGGCAGGCTCGCGACGTTCAGCGAAGGGCTCACCACCAGGATGAACGGCAGCTTCGCGAACAGCCCGACCGCCTCGAACGACTTCAGCGGGTCGTAGGGCAGGTTGCGCTCGAACGCGGCATTGATCGCGTGCGAGCCCGAGACCCAGAGCACCGTATAGCCGTCCCCCGGAGCCTGCGCGGCCAGCGCGGTGCCGAGCACGCTGCCGCCACCGGGCCGGTTGTCGACGACCACGGGCTGCTTCAGGGATGCCGCGAGAGACTTCGCGAGCAGCCGCGCGGAGAAGTCACCGCCGCCGCCGGGGGAGACCGGTGCGATCAGGCGGATCGGGCGCTCGGGCCAGCCGCCGGCGCCAGCCGCCGGGGCGATGGCAGCGGTGCAGAGGCCAGCGAAGGCCAGAAAGGATGCCGCAACGGAGTACCGGGAGCACATGGCGGATGAGTCTAGGACTTCCGCACGCCCGGGTCCATCGGGCTGCTCTGCAGGCGCGGAGCGCGCGCTCACTCCAGCGGTACGTTCGGCTGGCGGGCGACCGCCGCACAGCGCTCGATCTCCGACCGGTTGTACCGGTCGTATTCGTCGGGCGAGTTGCCGACCGGTTCGGCAGCCTGCGACGAGCCGCTCGCCTGCAACTCCAGCAGCAACGTGTACCAGCGCGTCCCGGCGCGCGCGAGAGCGTCGTCACCGTCCCAGCGACCCACCTGCCGGAAGCCGATCCGTTCGAACAGCAACTGCAGGCGGTCGGGTGGCCAGTGGCTGAACAGGCGGCCATCGGCACTGCGGTTACCAGCCACCAGGTCGCCGCGAGACAGCGGCAGCGAGAGCAGGAGCCGGCCGTTCGGTCGCAGGGCATTGCGCAGTGCGGACGCCGCTTCGAACAGGTCGCCCTCGGGCAGGTGCATCAGCACCGCGCTGCACAGGATGCCGTCGAACCCGCCACCGAACGGTTGGCCGAGCAGCGGCAGCCCAGCGCTGTACAGCCTGCCAACGAGCTGTGGATGCGCAGCCAGCGCCTGGCTGGCCATCCCTTCGACCGGCTCGGCGCCATAAGCGTCGTAGCCGAGCGCCAGCAGCTCGGCGAGGTCGCGGCCCGAGCCAGCCCCGACGTCCAGGACCCTCCCCCTTTCGGGAAAGGCCCGGCTGAAGTAGCGTGCGACGGGGCTCACGACCGCCTCGTAGCGGCCGGCGACTTCCGCCGCATTCAGACGGTAGTAGCGCTCGGTGTCGGGATCCACTGGCGCGGACTGCCCTGCGTCAACGTGACGCCGAAGACTACCGCGCCCTAGACCTTCGAGCCGAGCATCCGACGCCCGATCGCGCTGCGATGGACCTCGGTCGGCCCTTCGTAGATGCGCATCACCCGGACCTGCTGGTGCATCAGCTGCAGCGGCAGTTCCTTGGTCATGCCCATCGCGCCGAGCGTCTGCATCGCGTTGTCGAGCACCGTCTGTGCCATCTCGGTCGAGCGCACCTTGAGGATCGATGCCTCGAGCCGCACGTCGGCGCCGGCGTCGAGCTTGGCGGCAAGGTCGTTGACCATCAACCGGCACGCATGGATCTCGCTCGCCGCCTCGGCCGCGAACCACTGGATCGCCTGCCGGTCGGCAAGCCTCACGCCCCAGGTGACGCGCTGCCGGGCGTGCTCGGCCATCATCTCGAGCCCGCGACGGGCCATGCCGATGCAGCGCGCGCCCATCTGCAGGCGGCGCACGTTCAGCCGCAGCTGCATCGGTGCGTAGCCGCGGTCGAGTTCACCCAGCAGGTTGGCCGCAGGCACGCGACAGTCGTCGAACACCAGTTCGTACGTCTTGCGCCCACCGATCATCGGGATCTCGCGCTCGACGATGTAGCCCTTCGTGCCCTTCTCGACGATGAACGCGGAGATGCCTTCCTGGCGCTTGCCGACACCGGTGCGCGCCATCAGGATGATGAAGTCCGCGCGCGGGATGTTGGACACCCAGATCTTGCGCCCGTTGATCACCCACTCGTCGCCGTCACGCACCGCGCGCGTGGTCATCCCGGCTGGGTCGCCACCCGCCCCGGGCTCGGAGATCGCCACGGCCGAACGCAACTCACCGGACGCATACGGCGCGAGGTACTTCTCGCGCTGCATCGGGGTAGCAACGGCCAGCATCATGTGCAGGTTCGGGCTGTCGGGCGGGATCAGGAACGGCACGCAGGCGCGCCCCATCTCCTCCTCGACCGCAGCCAGCGACAGCAGCGGCAGGTTCGCACCACCGAACGCCTCCGGTACGTCCAGGCCCCACAGGCCGAGCTCGCGGCAGCGGGCGTGGAGTGCCTGCTCTTCCTCCTCGGTCAACCTGAAGCCCCCGCCTGTGGCCTCGCGCTTGAGCACGGCTGGCTCCAGCGGAATCAGGTCATGGTCGACGAACTTCGCGACCAGCTCCTGCAGCATGCGGGTCTCGTCGGACGTGGGGGAAGCGGTAGCGTGATCCATCAGATACATCCGTCTGCGTGAGTTCGGGTGTTTGGCAGGCGGTGAGCCGCGCCTGCAGGCGGCCTTGTCTCAGGCGCGGCCGGTGGCCTTCGCCATGGTCTGCAGGAACAGCTCGGCGATGCGGCCTTCCTTGCTGCGCCACTCGGCGGGGTTCCAGTCATCGCGCAGCGCATCGTCCGGGTACTTTTCGACCACGTCGTCATGCAGCACGGCATCGGGCAGCAGCCCGGCCGCCGTGCGTGCGGTGACCGGCGTATGCACCTTGTCGTTGCCCGCGATCAGGCAGGCAGGCATCTTCAGGTTGCGCAGCTGCGCTTCGGTCGCCCCGACGATCGGCAACGTGGCGGCCGCGAGGAAGTTGTCGCGCCAGAGGTCCATCACGCCAATGAACTCGGCCGGGTCCATCGCCATCAGCCGGTCGCGGTTGGACGGGCGAGCGGCGATGCATTCGCTGAAGTGCTCGGACGCGCAGACGGCGGCCATCCCGCCAGCCTTCGCCATCTCGGCGAACTGCTCGTAGTACTGCCGGGCGAGCTTGCTCACCGCGTGCTGACCGCCGGTCAGGCGCCACAGCAGCAGCCCGCGCACGGCCTCAGGATGGCGCAGCGCGAACAGGATCGCCAGCCGCGCCCCCGCCGAGGAACCACCGACGAACAGCGGCAACGCGCCGAGCTGTGCGGCCAGCGCGTGCAGGTCGTCGGCCCAGATCTCGTGCTCCGAACCGATGCCTTCGATGCCGACTTCGGACGCCCCGCAGTTGCGCCGGTCATGCAGCAGCACGCGATAACCATCCTGCGCCAGGCGCTGCGACAGCGGGATGAGCTCATGGTAGGACCGGCGGCTGCCCGGGGTCAGTGCGACCCAGGGTCCTTCGCTGCCGATCACTTCGTAGTTGAGGATGACGCCGCGGACACGGGCTTCAGGCATTGCGGATTCTCCGGCATTCGGTGCGAGGGTACGGCGTTCGAGGCACGAGCCCCGGGCTACGCGGTTGTGGATGTTACCGCGCGTTCAACCCGCGCTCGCCGCCTTCAGCCCGGCATCGCGGATCAGCCGTCCCCACTTCTCGTGCTCCTGCCGCACCTTCGCCGCGAACTCGGTCGGGTTCATCACCATCGGATCGACGTTCTGCGTCGCATAGAACTCACGCACGTCCGGCAACGCGAGCACCTTGAGGATCAGTGCGTTCAGGCGCTCGGCCACCTCGCGCGGCAGCGCCGCCGGTCCGAAGATGCCCTGGAAGCCGGTGTACTCGTAGTCGGCCACGCCCGCCTGCGCGATGGTCGGCAGATCGGGCATCACGGTGCTGCGCTCGCGTCCGGTGGTGGCCAGGGCGCGCAGCCGGCCGGCCTTCACGTGCGGCGCCATCACGATCGCCGAGAACACCATCATCTCGATGCGCCCGGCGAGCAGGTCGGAGGTCATGGCGCTCGCGTTCGCGTAGGGCACATGGGTAGCCTGGAAGCCCGCACGTACCCGCAGCAGTTCGGTAGCCAGGTGGAACCCGGTGCCGTGCCCGGGCGACCCGAAGCTGATCGCGCCCGGATTGCGACGGGCCAGCGCCACCAGTTCGCCAACCGACTTCACCGGCAGCGAGGGATGTACGACGAGCAGCGCCGAGAACTGGCCCATCGGTGCGACCGGCAGCAGGTCGCGCAGCACGTCGAGCGGCATCTTCGGATGGATGTGCGGGTTGACCGTGATCGAGGAACCCGGCCCGCTGAACAGGGTATAGCCGTCGGGCGGCGACTTGGCGACGATCTCCATCGCGATGTTGCCCGCGGCACCCGGGCGATTGTCGACCAGCACCTGCTGGCCCACCGTCTCGGACAGCCGCTGCGCCAGCGGACGGGCGAGCGAATCACTGTTGCTGCCCGGCGAAAAGCCGACGACCAGCCGCACGGCCTTGGCCGGGAACGCAGCGGGCTGCGCCTGCGCGAGCGCTGCCATCGGCAGCAGGCAACCGTACCCGATCCAGCGGGTGATCTGCATTGCGTCTCCTCCTCGTTGGCGTCTGTCGCGCCTTGGCGCGCACGGCGGACACAGGCCCGGCGGCGGCTTTCGAATGATCGAATCAGGGTACCGCAGGCTGCGCCCGCTGGCAAAGCAGCGCGGCCGTGCATGGAGCGGATCCTGCGCGTTCAGGACGCATTCGATCCCCTCGCTTGCGAGCGTGTCGGTGCCATGCCAGGTGCGCTCGTCCATCCTGCGGTCTTCGCACGCGACGTGCAGGGCAGGTCGTCGGGAGGGACGCGGTGCCGATGGACTGGTTCGGACGTCTCACCGGCTTACGGGAGCCGGCCACGAAGATACCCGCCGGACACTCGAAGTGGCGGAGACGACGCTCCGTTCGCGCGTGAAAGGCGCCGCAGGGAGCATCGGCAGGCTAACTGGCTTCGCTGCAGGCGCTGCACGAGCGCGTCGCGACGGGGGCGACGCCGCTTACCGAGGCCCGAGCCCCTTGGCCGCACGCTCGGCGATCCACTGCAGCCGCAGATCCTCGCATTCCTTCGTGCGCACGCCGGTGACGAAGTCGAGCTTGCGACCGGTGAGGTCGAGCAGCGTCTCGACGCTGTAGCGACCGATGTCCTTGCGGCCGATGCCGGCATGGCGGCCGCCGACCACCAGGCAGCCCACCTGCGCCTCGAGGATCGCCCAGCAGCACATCGGGCAGGGCTCCAGCGCGGTGTACAGCGTGCAGTCGGACAACTCGACGCGCTGCTGCGACTGGCAGACCTCGCGGATCACCACCATCTCGCCATGCGCGGTCGGGTCGGAGTCGGAATAGACGCGGTTGCCGCCGCGCGCGAGGATGTGGCCCTCGCCGTCGACGATCAGCGAGCCGAGCGGCCGGTTGCCCTGTGCCCAGGCTTCGCGGCACAGCTCGAGCGCGATGCCCATGAAGTGTTCGTGGTCGAGTGCCATGCCTGACTCCTTTGTGCGCGGTCGCGCTAGTCGATCCGGATCTTCGCCTGCTGGATCACCTGCCCGAAGCGGGACAGCTCGGAGCGGATCAACTGCGCGAGCAGCTTGCCGTCGCCGGGAGTCATCTCGGCACCCTGGTTGGCGAAGCTCTTCTGGACCTGGGGATCCTTCAGCACTGCGAACAGATCCGACTCGATGCGGGACAACACGTCCGCCGGCGTGCCGGACGGGGCGAGCAGTGCGTTCCAGATCACGACATCCATCGCAGGGTATCCCGACTGCACCAGGGTCGGGACATCCGGCAACTGTGTCACCGGCTTCGCGCTGGTGATCGCCAGGGCGCGCAGCTTGCCGCTGCGCACCTGGCCGAGCACGGCGGGTACCGCATGGATGCCGGCCTGCGCCTGTCCGTTCATGATGCTGACGATCGCCGGCGCGGCACCGGTGTGCGGCAGGTGCATGAGGTCGATGCCGGCCGCGCGCTTGAACATCTCAGGCGCGAGATGGGTGCTGGCGCCATTGCCGGACGAGGCATAAATCAGCTCGCCCGGCCGTGCCTTCGCCAGCCTGACCAGGTCTGCGACCGTCTTCGCCGGCAGCAACGGGTGAACCACCAGCAGCATCGGCGTGGAGGCGATCAGTCCGATCGGCGCGAAGTCGCGCAGCGTGTCGTACGCGAGCTTCGGGTAGAGGTTCGGGTTCACAGCGAGTTCGGTCGACGACCCGAGCAGCAGCGTGTAGCCGTCAGGCCTGGCGCGCGCCGCGACCTCGGTGCCGATGGTGCCACCGGCGCCCGGGCGGTTCTCGACGAACACCTTCTGCCCCCAGCGCTCGCTGAACTGCTGGGCGAGGATGCGGCCGGCGGTATCCGACGCGCCGCCGACGGTGAACGGCACGATCATGCGAACATTGGCCGCAGGCCACGGCTGTGCCGAGGCGACCGACGGGATGCATGCCGCGGCTGCGATCAGCAGCGCCGGCAGGCCGGAAACCTCGAAGCGATCGTGGGCCAAGGCGCTCTCCAGAGTCGAAGGACCGCTGACTGCGGCCAGTCGCCGAGACTACCCTCCAGGGCCGATCGCGGCAACGCGACCTGCTCTCGGCGGTCGTGCTACCCGAGGGTCGCGCTCAGCGTGCCGGTATCACCGGCAGCAGCACGTACGGCGCTCGCTCACGATCGAAGTGCAGCGTATTGACGCCACCGAACACTTCCGGGGGCCGGTCGACCGGGTCGTCGTGCAGGAAAGGACCTACGCCCTTCATCGGATACGGACCGTTCGGCGGCGATGCGTCGGTACCGTCGAACTCGTAGTCGCGGCCGAGCACGGTGACGGCAAGCCGGTAGCCGACCGGAACGACGATCGACGTCGGCCAGACCTCGACGTCGAGTTCGACCGGCACGCCGGGCTGCAGAGGCCAGACTTCATCATGCGGATGCCATGGCCGCCACGGCCGGCTCTCGCCCGGGTCCAGCTTGCGCTGGGAGGCGCGCAGCCAGCCGATGGCCACCGGCACCCGAGGGTCGTTGGCACCGATGAACGTGACTTCCCTGCCCTCCGGGTCGAACACGCGCACGACGAAGAACACGTCCGCATCCTGCGTGCGCGAGGACAGCCACAGTTTCGCAGCCACCGGCCCGGTCAACTCCATCGGCGCCTCGAGCGGTGGCGTGCTGAAGGTGAGGCCCTCGCCCATCGCTTCATAGTCGATCGTGGTGTTCGCGGTCGGCCGCGACGTGGTGAGTGTCCGGCTCGCGGGGTCGAGGTAAAACGGCGTGAACCGGGTGCCAGCCAGCGGCCACTCGCGATCGGACCGAAGCTGGAAGCGCTCGCCGGGGTGGCGCACGTTCACCGACACCCGCGGCTGGCAGTCCCAGCCCGTATCCTCGCCCTTGAGGAAGTGTCCGAAGAAGCGTTTCTGGAGGGCGATGCCGTAGCGCGTGTAGAAGTGCGTGAAGTGGGTATCGCCATGGACCTCGAGCCACTTGTCGCGCGAACCGGCCCGCAGGAATCCCTCGAAATTGCCGCGCGGGTGCAGTCCCATGCCGCCCCAGTTGGCGCACGACACCAGCGGCACCTCGATGTCCTCGAAGCGCGGCATGCGGGCCCGGTAGTAGTCGTCGATCATCGGCCGGTTCAGCGCCTCGCCGCCGAGATCGACGCGATTGGCCTCCAGTTCGGCGTCGGCCAGTTCGAGCGGACCGGCCACCGGCTCCCCGGTGACCTTGCTCCTGGGCCCCCGCGTGCCCAGCCCGTGCTGCACCGACTTCACCTGGCGCCGATACCAGCCGTCGAGGAAGCGGCACAGGATGCCGCCGTGGCGCGCCAGTTCGCGGTAGTAGTCGGACGACCCTTCCCAGACACACATCGCGGCAAGGTGCTTCGGCTTGAGTGCGCCGACCTGCCACTGGTTCATCGCGTAATACGAGATCCCGTTCAGCCCGACCTTGCCGTTGCTCCACGACTGTTCGCCGGCCCACTCGATGCACAGCTTGAGGTCCAGCGTCTCGCGCGGCGACCAGCAGTCGATCACGCCCGGCGATCGACCGGCCCCGCGGGAATCCACCCGCACGCAGGCGTAGCCGTCCGGCACCCACTTCTCCGGGTCGACCAGTTCCCAGTTCTGGTACTTGTTCGTGGAGCCCTCGAGGATCTCCGGCGCAGCCTTCACCAGGCGCGCCCAGTGGCTCGGATAGCCCTCCTGGAAATCGAGGCCCTTCGCGTACGGACCACTCGACAGGATCACCGGATACCGCCCGCCACCGACCGGGCGGAACACGTCGGCACGCAGCACGACGCCGTCATCCATCGGGATGGGCACGTCCCAGTCGATCTGCATGCCGTCGCGGACTTCGCTTCGGCAGGCGCTGCGGTAGGGGTCGTCTGGGGTCTGGGTGGGATGCATGTGCGGTCCTGCGGGAGATTCGATGGAAATGACGGCAGGTCAGTCCTGCTTGAGGCCACCTGCCTTCGCGATGCGCGCGGCGAGATCACGCATCTGGGCGAGGTCCTGTGCAACGTAGCGGGCGAACTCGTCGGTGCGCATGCCGCCGGGCAACAGTCCGAGCTCGTCGAAGCGGGCGCGGATGTCGGGGTCGGCGACCGCGCGCTCGACCTCGGCATGCAGGCGGGCGACGATCTCCGGCCGCGCGTTCGCCGGCAGCCAGAGCCCGAACCAGCCGATCAGGTCGAAGTCGGGAAAGCCCGACTCGCGCATCGTGGGTACGTCGGGCAGACCCTTCCAGCGCACCGGACCGGTGATCGCGAGTGGCCGGGCCTTGCCGCCCTTGATCAGCGGCATCGCCACCGGCGTGGTGAGGAACAGCGTGTCGATGTGTCCGCCCATCAGGTCGTTGGTCGCCTGCGCGGCACCCTTGTACTGCACATAGCGGATGTCGGTGCCGGTCACCGCCTTGAGCATCTCTGCACCGATGAACAGGATGTTGCCGACGCCTGCCGCCCCGTAGGTCAGCTTGCCGGGGTGCCGGCGGGCGAGTTCGACGAACGCCTTCACGTCACGCGCCGGGATCGACGGATGCACCAGATGCACCATGCCGTAGGTGCGCGCGATCTGCGTGACGGGCGTGAAGTCCTTGACCGGGTCGTAGGGCACGTTGGCCGCGTTGAACGCGGTGTTGGACGTATGCGAGCCGGTGGTGATCAGCCACGTATGGCCGTCCGGAGCGGACTTGGCGACCAGGCTGCTGGCAATGACGCCGGCCGCACCCACCCGGTTCTCAAGCACGATGGGCTGGCCGAGCGCCGCAGACAGCTTCGGCATCAGCAACCGCGCCACCAGGTCGACGACGCCACCTGCGCCAAAGCCTTCGATCAGGCGGATCGGCTTTGCGGGGAAATCCTGCGCCTGCGCAGGGAGCGGTGCCACGGCAGCGGCCACGAGCATGGTGGCAAGGACCGACGGCAGGCACGCAAGGCGCCAGCGTCCGCGGGACGGACTGGACTTGGACATCGACACCTCCTCCGGATCGCGGCCCCGTCTGGTGCGGCGCCTGCAGATACACGTTCAG